>JAOTVO010000314.1 GCA_029863355.1 Candidatus Krumholzibacteriia bacterium | reverse complement strand
TGGCCTGCACGGTGCGCTCGATCAGCGCGTCCTCGTCGAGCTCCACGTAGTTCACGCCGCGCGAGTCCAGGTAGTGGCGCACCTCCTCGGTGCTGTACTCGGGACCCAGGTACGCGTGCTCCCAGCGCCACGTCCGCGGCCGCTCCAGCACCTTGTGATAGAGGTACGTCGCTACGCCCACCGCGCCGCCCGCGTCGCCGGCCGCCGGCTGGATGAAGATCTCCTCGAAAGGGCCCTCGCGCAGCACGCGCCCGTTGGCCACGCAGTTGAGCGCCACGCCGCCGGCGAGGCAGAGGTTCTTGCTGCCGGTCAGCTCGTGGGCATGGCGGCACATGCGCAGCACGATCTCCTCGGTAACCTTCTGCACGCTCATGGCCACGTCTTTGTGGAACTGCTCGAGCTTGGATTCCGGTTCGCGCGGCGGCCGGCCGAAGAGCCTCGCGAAACGCCCGTTGGTCATGGTCAGGCCGTAATCGTACGCGAAGTACTTCATGTTCATCTTGAAGCTGCCGTCTTCCTCGAAGCGGATGACCTCGCGGACCTGGTCGTAGTACTTCGGCTCGCCGTAAGGCGCCAACCCCATCACCTTGTACTCGGCGCTGTTGACCTTGAAGCCGAGATAATACGTGAAGGCGCTGTAGAGCAGCCCCAGCGAGTGCGGGAAGCGCGTCTCCTTGAGGAGTTCGATCTCGGTGCCCTTACCGTGGCCGACGGTGGACGTGGTCCACTCCCCCACGCCGTCCACGGTGACGATCGCGGCCTCCTCGAACGGAGACACCAGGAAGGCGCTGGCCGCGTGGGAGAGGTGGTGCTCGATCATGAGCACCTCGCCCTCGTAGCCCAGCTCCTTCCTTATGGTCTGCGGGATCCACATCTTCTTGCGCAGCCACAGGGGAATGGCCTTCAAGAACGACGGCAGCGACCGCGGGAACGTCGCCAGGTAGGTGAGCAGGATGCGCTCGAACTTGAGCAGCGGCTTGTCGTAGAAGCCGACGTAGTCCACCTGGTCGATGGTGATGCCGGCGTGCTTGAGACAGTACTTGATGGCGTTGACGGGAAAATCCTGGTCGTGGCGGATGCGCGTGAAGCGCTCCTCCTGCGCGGCGGCGACGATCTCCCCGTCCTTGAGCAGGCAGGCGGCCGCGTCGTGGTAGTAGCACGAGATGCCGAGGATGTACATGGGCATACCTAGAACTGGCGGCGACACGAATCGAGGTTCGCCGACAGCGGCTCGCGGTCGTGCCAGTAGCTCGGCTGGGGGCGGAGGCGCCGGTCGATAAGGTCCGCCCGGAGGATCTTGGAGATGATCGAGACCAGCGCGATGATCACGAAGTACGACACCGTCAGCAGGATCTTCGTGTTCACGATCCCCAGTACGTGCGCGAACTTCTTCCACCCACGCCAGACCAGCGAGAGGACCTTCTTCATGCCTTCCTCGTTTCCCGGAGCTTCGGGTAATCTCGGGACCCTACGGGGAACCGCCGGATACAGCGGCAAGGACTGGGCTAACTTCGGGAAGCATAATAACATAGGCGGAGCGCCACTGTCAACCGGCCCCGCTGGCCGCAATCGTGTTCGGCGGCGGCCGCGATGCGGTGTAGGCTGGTGGGGCAACGGGGATGGCGCAACGAGCGGAAGGAGAGGCCGATGGCCTGGATCGAGATGATCGACGAGACAGAGGCGCGGGGCACCCTGACCGCCCTCCATGGGGAGCACGGGAATCGCTTCGCGGGAGTGGACAACATCCTCCGCATCCACGGCCTCAATCCCGCGTCGCTGCCGCTCCACTACGCCTACTACGAGCACATCATGAGGGGGCCGTCGGGGCTCTCCCGCGCGCAGCGGGAGATGGTCGCCGTGGTCGTGTCGGCGACCAACGGCTGCCACTACTGAGTGACCCACCACGGAAGAGGTCTCTTCCGACTCACCCGGAACCGGGCGCTCGCCGATGCCCTCGCGCGCGATTACCGGCGGGCCGAGGTTGGCCCGCAGGACCTCGCCATGCTCGTCTACGCGGAGAAGCTCACCCGGGAGCCGTGCACCGTGAGCCGCGCAGACGTCGAAGCGCTGCGCGAGGCGGGGTTCGACGACCCGGACATACACGACATCGCCCAGACGACGGCCTACTACGCCTTCGTCAACCGCATGGCGTGCGGGCTGGGCGTGGAGCTGGAGCCGTGCTGGGCCAAGGAAGGTTGACGCCGGCGGCCGCGTCAGTGCTCGCGCAGCGCCCGGGTACCCACGAACACTGCACCCGTGGTCCCGTGGATGGAGACGATGTCGCCGGCGCGGATCGTGTGCAGCGCTTTCCCGCCGGCGTCGACGATCTCGGCCTCGTGCCGCCGAGCGTGTACGCGCAGGCCTTCCACGCCGAGGACGGCGCTGTAGTCGCGGTCCTCTATACTATTGATGGCGATGGCGGCGTGCGAGGTGGAGCCGCCCTTGGCGGCGAGCAGGCCGTCGGCGAGCAGGAGGAGGGGGATCTCCTCGGGGGACGGATTTTCCAGGACGACGATGATGCCGTCGACATCGTCGCGGCGCGACAGATCCTGCTCGCGGGCTTCGCGCAAGTCCTGCTCGTCGAAGGCCACGAGCCCGCGAAATCCGCCGCCGCGCACCCCGACGCCGTGCCCTGCTTCGGGGCCGGGGTCGGCGAAAGTCGCCAGCCGCCGGTTGACGCCGACCTCCGCCGCCCGCGACTGTAGAATGCTGAGTACACCGTTCTCCACTGTGAACTCGATCTCCTGGTCGGCTCCCATGAAGCGGCGCAGCTTGGCGATGGTGTGGCGCAGACGGCGATTCAGCATGGGGGCGAACGCGTCCAGCTCGTCGATGGGGCGGAAGGAGATGGACTGGGTGAGCCCGCCCACCAGGTCGTCTCCCGCCGCCGCGAACTTGAAGTCGCCGGTGCACTCGCGCGTGCCCGTCTCCCTCACCACGGTCCGCGGGACGACCCCGGTCAGCGACGCCCGCGTCTCGTCCATGCCCTCGCGGATCTCCTCGCTCTTGCGGTTCCCCAGCGCCATCTCCTGCACGATCACGGCAGTGTGCCACGAGTCGCACAGGTGTTTGAACTCGCGGTAGCGGCGCGCCGACTCCGCGTTCCACGACGCGTGCACCGCGCGTACCGCGGTGAGCAGCTGCCGCTCGGGGTTCCCGAGGAGTTCGTCGAGCGCCTCGCCGTGCCCCGCCTGCCGTAGCACGCTCTTGGTGGCCTCGGTGATCTCCTTCATGCCCTCCCAGG
>JAOTVO010000313.1 GCA_029863355.1 Candidatus Krumholzibacteriia bacterium | reverse complement strand
CGTCGCAGCCGACGATGCTGGGCATCACCGGTCGACCGGAGTCGCGCGACGGCAAGAGCCTCGAGCCGATGACGGGACACGGCATTCAGGCGAGCTCGATCGGCTTTCTCATCGACGTCGACACGCCGATGGTGTGGCGCGGGCCGATGGTGACGCAGGCCCTCGAGCAGCTCTTGAAGGACACCCGGTGGCGCGAGCTCGACTACCTCATGGTGGATTTGCCGCCCGGTACGGGAGACATCCAGCTCACGCTCGCCCAGAAGGTGCCCGTGACCGGGGCGGTGATCGTCACCACCCCCCAAGACATCGCGCTCATCGACGCGCGCAAGGGGCTGAAGATGTTCGAGAAGGTCGGCATCCCGATCCTCGGCATCGTGGAGAACATGTCGATACACATCTGCTCGAATTGCGGCCACGAGGAGTCGATCTTCGGCTCGGGCGGCGCCGAGCGCATGTGCAAGGACTACGGGACCGAGTTCCTCGGTGCGCTGCCTCTGGACATCAATATCCGCGAGCAGGCCGATTCGGGCAGACCGACCGTCGTGTCCGATCCGGACGGGCGCGTGGCGGAGATCTACCGGCGCATCGCGCGGCGGGTGGCGGTGAAAGTCGCGGATCTGCAGAAGGACATGACGGCGAAGTTCCCGAACATCGTCATACAGAACACCTGATGTCGGGGCGTGGCAGCGCCGCCCGACAGCCGGGGGAGCAATGCCGAAGACTGCAAGCTGCGGAGCCGAGCCCTGGAGAAGCAGTGCGCGGGGCCACGACTCCATGGATCCGCCGCACGGCGGGCCGGGCGCCTTTTCGTACCGAGCATGAGTGGACTCTCTGACCGGGTCGCAGCGGCCCGCGAGCAATGGCAGTGGCGTGGCCAGGCCCGGCCACCCTTTGCGGTCGCCCCGGGGCCGGGGCAGGAATCGGTGTGGGACTACCCGCGGCCTCCGCGCCTGGCGCCTGACACCCGTGAGATCGTCGTGCGCTGGGGCGACGTGGAAGTCGCGCGCACGCGCCGTGCCGTGCGTGTGCTCGAGACGGCTCACCCGCCGAGCTTTTACTTGCCGTGGGACGACGTCGTGAAGGACCTACTGCAGCCGGCAGGGGGCACGTCGTTCTGTGAGTGGAAGGGTCCGGCGCGCTACTGGTCGCTCGTGGGCGGCGATCAATGTCTGTCCAAAGTGGCCTGGAGCTACCCGCAGCCGCTCGCCGGCGCCGAGGCGCTGGCGAACTGCGTGGCGTTCTACCCTGGCGCACTCGATTGTCGCGTCGATGGCGCGCCGGTACGGTCCCAACCCGGCGGCTTCTACGGAGGGTGGATCACGCCCGAGCTGGTGGGGCCGTTCAAAGGCGAGCCCGGCAGCGAAGGCTGGTGAAACTTGCGCGCGGGGTTCGTCCAGCGAACCGAAACCCGTACAATCAGGCGTGTGAGCGGGACGCAACGATCGGAGCATCATGACGCGACGGCGCCGCACCCGGCGCCGTCGTCGTTTGCTGGGAGGGCTCAGTGAGCATCAAGTCGGACAAGTGGATCCGCCGGATGGCGGAGGAGCACCGCATGATCGAGCCCTTCGAGCCGGGGCAGGTCAAGTCGGTGGAGGGCCGCAAGGTCGTGTCGTACGGTACCTCGAGCTACGGCTACGACATACGGTGCTCGCGGGACTTCAAGATTTTCACGAACATCAACTCGACGATCGTGGATCCGAAGAACTTCGACGAGAAGTCCTTCGTTGATTTCAGCGGCGACGTGTGCATCATTCCGCCCAACTCGTTTGCGCTCGCGCGCACGGTCGAATATTTCAGGATCCCGCGCAATGTCCTGACGATCTGCCTCGGCAAGTCGACCTACGCGCGCTGCGGCGTCATCGTCAACGTGACGCCATTCGAGCCCGAGTGGGAGGGCTACGTCACACTCGAGTTCTCCAACACCACGCCGCTGCCGGCGAAGATCTACGCGAACGAGGGCGTGGCGCAGGTGATCTTCTTCGAGTCTGACGAGGTCTGCGAGACGTCGTACCGGGACCGTGGCGGCAAGTACCAGGGCCAGCAGGGCGTGACGCTTCCGCGGATGGCGTAGCGGTTCTTGACGTCCCCGCTGCCCGGAGGAGCCCCAGATGGCCGCGTTTACCGCACCTGACCCGGCGTACGCGACGCGTGTGCGCGCAAGCTTCGAGCGCCAGGGAATCATGCGGCTCATCGGCGCCCGGATGATCCGGGTCGAGCCCGGCCACGTCGAGATCGAGCTCCCGTATCGCGCCGATCTGACCCAGCAGCACGGCTTCTTTCACGCCGGCGTGACGAGCACGATCGCGGACTCGGCCGGAGGCTACGCGGGATACACCCTGTTTCCGGCGGACAGTTCGGTGCTCACCGTGGAATACAAGATGAACCTGGTCGCGCCCGCCGAAGGCGAAAAGCTCGTCGCGATCGGGCGGGTCAAGAAGACCGGCCGCTCGCTGACCGTGTGCGAGCTGGAGGTGCTGGCCGTGAAAAGCGGCGTGACGAAATCATGTGCATTCGGGTTGCAGACGCTGATGTGCCTGGCCGGCCGCGCGGACATGCCGCTGACCGGCTAGCTGCAGCGTCCGAACAAGTTCGCATCCGCGGACGGGCTCACTGGGTCGAGGGAATTTGCAACGGGGCCGTGGGTCCCCTTGCCGCATCAGCTTGCCGTCCGCTCGTAGACGACGAACGCGTACCGGTGCGCGAACTCCGCACCCGGCGGATGCGACTCGCGCGAGACTTCCTGCCAGGCGCCTGGCGGCAGGTCCGGAAACCATGCGTCACCGTCAAAGTCGGCGTCGATTTCAGTGAGTTGGAGGCAGTGCGCGCTCGCGAGTGCTTCGCGGTAGATTTCGGCGCCACCGATGACGAAGACCTTTGTCGCCGGCTCGGCGGCGGCGAACGCCGCCTCCAGGGACGCGGCGACGACGCATCCCGGCGCGGCGTAATCCGGTGACCGCGTCACCACGATGCTGAGGCGTCCCGGAAGCGGACGGCCGATGGCGGCGAGAATCGACTCGTAGGTCCTGCGCCCCATGATCACGGGATGGCCCATCGTCAAGGCCTTGAACCGGCGCAGGTCCTCCGGGAGGCGCCAGGGAAGCTCGTTCCGCCGTCCGATCACGCGGTTGCGGGCGAGCGCTGCGACGAGCGTGATCCGCGCCACGCTAGCGTCTTCCGTCGGGCCGAGCCGACAACGATCCGCCCGGGCGCTTGCGCGGAGTCCCCTGTATCATGACGGCGGCAT
>JAOTVO010000312.1 GCA_029863355.1 Candidatus Krumholzibacteriia bacterium | reverse complement strand
CCACGGACGAGCCCAGTAGAAAGCCTTCTCATCGTGACGCACCTCCTCCGAACCCAGGGGCGAGCTCGCGGTTGTGAGGTTCCACGTTGACTGGCTGGTAGGCCCAATCCAAGGTGACGTTGCGGGTGTCGGGATCGGCTCCGGCGTTGGAGACCGACTTGACGTAGACCTTCGCGTAGTGCACCACCGGCACGTCGGCCATGCGCACGATGTAGCTATGCCCCACGATCGCCTCCACTCGCCCAGAGGGCGCCCACCCTGACACGGGCGCCCAGTCGACGAAGGGGAGCTCGATCAAGCCGTAGTCCTGGATGTCCACGCGGGACGTCGTCCAGAGGTAATTCACTCCGGCCGCGGCTCCGTAGAAGATGTCCGTGGTCATAGCCGTGTCGGGCTGAGCGGCTCCGCTCAAGAAAGAGAAGTCGTAACCGCTCAGCCCTCTGTTCTGCCCCGTATAGTCGAATAGAATGAGATTCGCGCCCTCGGGACGAGGCGTGTCGAAGACGTCCTCGTACGAGAGATCGCTCTCGTTGCCGGCAGCGTCGAGCGCCGTCACGGCGTAGTACCATGTTTCACCATTAATGACATCCGTGTCCGTGTAGCAAACCCAGTAGCCGTCACACACACGACTGGCCGGGACGTCGGAAAGATGGCTATAGGAGCCGTCCGAGGCGTCACTGCGGTAAACGCCGTAGGCCGCCAAGTCATTTTCCCAATTGGGGTTCCAGAATATGGTCACCTGCGCGTCGCCCGTTTCGGAGAAGACCCCGTCGGGTGGAAACGGGGGCGTGTCCACCACGACGGGGTCATCATCACCGCAACCAGCAACGATTGGAAGCAAGGTGAGGGCGATCGCGGACAAGGTACCCGACATCCTTATCCAGCGGCCCACTGGGTTTCTTATGCGCAGGCTGTTTGCCATTCCGTGGACTCGTAGCGCAAGGCGCGTGCCACGCGGCAATTCCTGCCGGCGCGCGGGGGCGGCCGGCGATCTAACCCATTGGGAGAATGTGAATTGGGAAGGCTGCTCGGCGCGAAGAAGGGCGCGCCCGGGGCCGCCGAGCACGGCAAGCGGGGCGCCGGAAGCGTTGCGACTGAACGACAGATGTGTCCTCGACCGAGGACACCTGGAGGGGCAGGCACCAAAAATACCGACGTCCCAGGCCCTCCCAAGTCAATGTTCGAGACCCCACCTCTCGAAATCAACTACTCCGCAAAGCCAGCAGCTTGCTACGGGAGGGTTTCTGGGACGTCGGCTCAGTCGGGTTTCCTGTTACCTCTCGGTTGAACCCAGGTTTTCCCGGAGAAGGGCCCCTTGATTCCCCTCTCCGGCTTCGGTGCTTCGTGGGTATCTTGGGGAACTTGCGTTCCCCAAGAACCCACTCCCCCACCAGATGGAAGTTCAATTACGCACGGGATACTTCCGCCGTGGCCAACGGCAAGCGGCGTGCCACATGACGGGGCCCGTCGAGCCGGCGCCGGATCACGTCTCAACTGCCTGTCGGAAAATCAGTTGTGTGTGCGGCTCGGCCGCCGCCATGCCCCCGGCGCGCGGCGCCCCCGGGAGCTGCTATCAACAACCTTTGTATGGTGCCGCGGGCCACGAGAGCAACTTTATAGTGGGAAACAGATTACGCGCTCGCTTGGGTTTATAAAGAACGTTTACAGGGCGCTCCCGTTTGCCGAACGGCGGCGCGATGCGGGCCGGTGGCAAAAAAAAAGGCGCCGGCGGCCGCCGACGCTGGCCCGGGAAACACCCCGGTGGCGCTTCTACTGGATGTTGTAGCGCTTGATCTTCGAGAGGAGGTTGGGGTAGCTGATCCCCAGCTGGATCGCCGCCCGCGACTTGTTCCCCGAGTGCCGGCGCAGCGCCCCCACGATTTCATCGTATTCGATCCGGGCGATCCGCTCGCGCAGCGTCAGATCGTTTTCCGCTGCGCCCGACCCGCGCCCGTTGCCCGGCCCGATCTCCGGCGCCAGGTGCGCGACATCCAACGCGTCGCCGTCGTCGGCGAGGATGGCGGCGCGCTTGACCACTTTCTCCAACTCACGCACGTTGCCCGGCCAGCGGTAGGAGAGCAGCCGCTTCATGAAGGCCTCGGTGGCGCCGCCGATCTCCTTGTCCATGTCGCGCGCGCACTTCTCGATGTAGTGCTGCGTCAGCAGGGGGATGTCCTCGCGCCGCTCGCGCAGCGGCGGCACCGTGAGCGGGAAGTCGTTGATGCGGTAGTAGAAGTCCTCGAGGAACCTGCCGTCCTCGCACATATCCAGAAGGTTGGCCTTGGACGCGCAGATCACCCGCACGTCCACGGCGTTCGACTCATTGGAGCCCACGCGCCGGACCGTGCTCGTGTCGAGGAACTGGAGCAGCTTGCCCTGCATGGCCAGCGACGTCTTGCCGATCTCGTCCAGGAAGACCGTGCCGCCGTTGGCCTCCTGCAACAAGCCGGCCTTGTCGGCGTGCGCGCCGGTAAAGGCACCCCGGGCGTGGCCGAACAGCTCGGACTCGAGCAGTTGCTCCGGAAGGGCCGCGCAGTTGACGTGCACGAACTTGCGGTCTCGCCGCTCGCTCAGCAAGTGGACGGCGTAGGCGATGAGTCCCTTGCCGGTCCCGGTCTCGCCCTGGAGGAGCACCGTCGCGTCGGAGTGAGCGACGCGCTCGGCGAGGTGCAGGAGATCGATCATCCCCTTGTTTTCCGTGACCACGCTCTGGAACCCGCGGGACGGCGGGGCGCTCGCGCGGCGCCGGTCGCGCTGTTCGTGACGCACGAGCTCGTAGATCGACAGGGAGATCAAGCTGGCGTAGGCCGCCACGAAGTGCAGCGCGTCCTGTCCCAGCGGTCCGCGCTCGCGGGCCTCGGCCTGGTGGACGCAGAGGACGCCCAACCCTTCGCCCTCGAAACCGAGCCCCTGCAGGAGCATCGTGCCATGCGGCGCGCGCAGCTTCTCCCGCAGCTCCCCGAGCTCCGGCGCGTTTTCGACGTCAGAAACCAGCACCGCGCCGCGGGCATCGTCGCCGCCGCGCCGCCCGAACCACGCCGCGAGCGCGCGCGCCTCCTTGGCCGAGATCCCCGTACGCGCGACCACTTCCAGGGAACGTCCACCCACGCTGGGGATCGCTACGAACCCCGCACCTGCCTCCAGACGCTCGAGAATCAGCGAAAGCGTCGCCTCCAGCCCGGTGGCCAGATGGTCCCGCGAGCGGGCCCCGCTCTGGATGTCGCCGAGCACCGAGATATGATCCAGCACCCGCCGCGTC
>JAOTVO010000035.1 GCA_029863355.1 Candidatus Krumholzibacteriia bacterium | reverse complement strand
TAGCGAACGCCGTAGCGCTTCTTGGTCTCGTCCACCAGCCGATACTGTTCCATGTCGACGTCCCACACGGCGTCGGCGTACGACGCGAGGAAGCGGCGGTAGGAGTCGTAGGCGCACCAGGGGTCGCTGTGCGCGATCCCCTCCGCGACCTCGTCGTTGATACCCACGAAGAGGATCGTGCGCAGCATGCCCGGCATGGAGAACACAGAGCCCCCGCGCACGGCCAGCAAGAGCGGGGCCTTGGGATCGCCGAAGCGCCTGGCGGTGCCGTCGCGCCGGGTCACGTCGGCCTCGAGGATCCCCAGGTGCTCGATGACCGCCTCGTCCACCCGCCTCGGCTCGCGCTCGAAGGCGCCGCTCCGCGCCAGCGCCGTGGGCAAGATGAAACCGTCGCGCGTCGGGATACTCAGATGGCTGATATAGATGAGCCCCGACCCCTTGCCTCCGTAGCGGTCGCGCAGACTGACCTCGGCCTCGTCGGCGGCCACCGCCTTGGCGATCGGGTCGCGGTGCGACAGGTGCACGATCGACCAGGGGTCGCTCGGCGTCGGCGCCGCCGCGGGATCCACGGGCGAGTCGGCCTCGCCGGCGTGCTGGAGGATGTAGGCGCGGGCGAGGTCGGAGAAGTAGGCGATGCTGTTCAGGTCGTGCAGGTAGCGCTGCATGTTGGCCAGCGCGATTCTCAGCTCCGCCTCGTCGAGATCCAGCCGGGCGCGCATGGCCTCGAAGGGGACGATAACGCGCTGCACGAGATGATGGTAATTGCGCTGGATCTGCTCGAGTATGTTCCGCACCTCAGCGTAGGATCGCGAGCGGTCGCGCAGCATCCCGGCCAGGTCTCGCAGCTGGCGCGAATGCAGGCCGTCGTGCGTGAGGTTGAAGACGCAGGCGCGGATGATGTCGAGGCACTGCACGAAGTCCACGCTGCTCTCCTCGTACTCGCTGGCCACGTGGCGCAGCGCCAGATAGCCCATCTCCTCGAGCAGGCAATCCAGCTGGTAGATGAGCAGCCGCTGCTCCGGAAACGCGCGTCGGCCCACGACGGCGCGCAGGTCGCGGCGCAGGTCGCAGATGGAGACGAACGTGCGGTGGAACTCGCGCCGCTCGTAGGAGACGAGGAATACCCCCAGTCGCGCGAAGAGCTCGTCCTGGTACGCGGCTCGCGCCGCGGCGACGAACGCGTCCACGCTCGCCCGCAGCTCCCGCTCCGCCGCCGCCGCGTCGAACGAGCCCTGGTCGGGCTGCAGCTCCAGCAGCTTTTCTATCCGCGCGAGCGCCTCGGCCGCGGCCGGCAGCGCCGCGGCGAACTCCGCGACTCGGGCCCTGATGATGCGGAGATGGTGCAGGTAGGTCCATCGATTCGCTTCGCGCATGCCCGCCGCCGCCGCGTCCGCCTCGTCGAAGAGGGTGCGGCCGAATTCGCAGCGCACCAGCGTGTTGGTGAAATCGCCCTGCCACTCGTGGATGCGCGTCACCGTCTCGGAGGTGCCCAGCAGCTGCTCGAGATCGCCGATGACCCGCGCCAACATCTCCCGCGGTCGCTCCAGCCGGCGCGCCTCCTCGTCGGCGGGGCCGACGGTGGCGTAGCCGATCGCGCCCAGCTCGTCGGTCTGACCCGTCTCCAGGTAGCGCATGTAGGCCTGGGACAGCCGCATGGTGTGGCGCCCGATGGCGTGGTGGGTGCTGCGGCGCAGCTCGTTGACGATGTCGCTCCCGCGCACGTGGACCTCGGCCAGGTCGATGGTGTTGTTCCACAGGCGGTCGATCACCTTCGGCTTCGAGATCACCCCGGCGACATCGCGCACCAGGATGCGCACGAGAAACGGGAGGCGTTCGGAGAGCGGCGTGTTGAGGAAGCGCGTCAGCTCGGCGATGAGGTTGTGCACCTCGGACTGGAGGTTCTTGGCACTCAGGTACTGCTTGAACGAGAACAGGCTCAGGCGCGCGACCAGCACGCGCAGCACGTAGACGGCCTCGTTGCGGTTGGTGCCTTCGTTGATCAGCTGCAGCTGCTCGGCCATGTCGCGGATGCGGCCCACGCGTACGGGAACGGCCTTCTCGGGAGGAAACGCGAAGAGCTCCGGCTCGAGGTCGACCACGTCTCCCCCGACGCCGGCCAGGCGGCTGAGCAATCCGTCGGTGAGGATGGCGCCACCCGGCATGGTGCGCGTGAGCACGCTTTCGGTCTTGCCGTCGCGCACGGCGTGCACGACGAGCGTGTCGCCGGCGAGGTAGGGCACGAACAGGCGGTCCGGCGCGCGGAAGATCCGGTTGTTGACGATGCCGAAGCGTTGGGCGCGGCGGGCCACCGCCTGTTTGACGGTGACGTAATGGTGCAGCGCTTCCTGGCGGGTGACGCGGTCGGCTTCCTCGTGGAAGGCGAGGAACAGGCGCTGGTTCACGTCGGCGATCCGCGCCTCCTCGTCCTCGGTGAAAAGCGGCGCGGCCGGCGCCGGCGCGCTCGCCGCCGCCACGGGTGCCGTTGCCGTGGCCGTCACGGTAGCCGGCGCTGTCGTCGGCCGGGGCGCGCTCGCCACGGCGGCCGCGACCGGCTTCTTCGCGGGCGGGGCTGCCGGCCGCGGGGCCGCTCGTTCAGGCCCCCCGGCGTAGGCGGTGCGCAGCGCCTCGAAGAAGCGCGCGGCCAGCTGCCGGTCCTGCGGGTCCGGTCCGGCCGGCGCGCCCTCGAGAGCGGAGAGCGCCGACGCGGCCATGGAGACGGGGTCGGCGTCGCGGTGCGCGCGGATCCAGTTCACCACGCCGGAGGCGCCGGCGACCGCGTCCTCCGCCGCGCCTTCGCCCGCGAACTTGTCGAAGAACGACTCGGTGAAGGCGTAGTCCTCGGCCGCCATGCGCCGCGTCTCGTCGAAGGTGAGGCTCTCGTAGCGCGCCCTGGCGTCGTCCAGGATGCCGGTCAGGGGCGCGCCGCGGCCGGACCAGATGGCGACGTAGCGGTACACCCCCTTGACGCCGAACGCCTCCAGCTGATCGACGTCGTAGAGGAGTTGCGCTTCCAATCCCGCCGCCGCGCGTTTCTCGGCGCCCTCGCGCGAGCGGTCCTGGTGGAGCGAGATGGCCGCCTCCACGCGCGCGATGTCCTCCGCGGGCATCCCGTCCACCGCCACCAACACCTCCCGCGCGAGGAGCGCGCCCTCCGCCCCGTGATCGTGGCGATCCGCCGCGAGGTCGTGGAAACACACCGCGGCGGCCAGGACGCGCCACTCGACCCGGTCCTCCATGCCGAGCTGCGCGGCCAGCTGCGCGGAGCGCGCGAGCAAGTCGCGCGCGTGGCGCAAGCCGTGATGGGCGTTGCGATGGTAGTCGTCGCCGAGCTTGGGGGCGACCGCGCGCAGGAGCTCCCGCGCCGGCTTCGGTATCGACGCGTCCGGCTCCCCGCCGGCGCTTCCGGCGGCGGTCAATCCCTCCTCCGCCCCGGCGTAGATCCCCGTCGACTCGCGCAGCACCTCGTGCAGCGAACGGCCCTCCGCTTCGACGCCCGCTGCGATCTCGCGCATTCCGGCCACGTAGTCGTCGAAGCGGCTGCCGGCGATGGCCACGCCCCGCTCCTCGGCCAGGCGCTCGACAATCGCGTACATCTCTTCGCGCAAGAGCTCGAAGAGCTCCTTGCCCCGCAGGTGGGCGATGCCGCGCGCCATAGCCAGCGAGACCGAGAGTATCGCGTTCATGCCCAGGTTCTGCTTGCGCTGGATGGCGTGCACGCGCTCCTCGGCGGAGGCATCGGCGGGGAGCTTTCCGCGCCGGCGCGCGACGTTGAGCTCGAGCCCGTACAGGATCCGGTCGACGTCGCAGAGCCCCAGCGACGATACGATGCGGCCCGCGAAGGCCGGTCCGATCACCGTGCGCACGTTGTCCGCCGCGTTGAGGCACCCCTTGCCCTCGTAGCGCTGCGCGCGGCTCCAAAGCGCCGTGAGCTCCTCGTCGCCGCGCGTGCGCACATCCGCCTCGCCGACTTCCTTGGCAAAGGCGACCACGCCGGGCTCGGTCTCCCGGAAGAGCGCCCCGTGCCGCTCCACCACCTCGCGGTGTTCGGCCCGCTCGATGGCGGCGTCGACCAGGTGGATGGCCTCGCCGGCTCCCGCCGATGTTCCCAGGGGCGTGGCAGCACGGAACTTGAGGGTCACGCCCGCGTCGGGGATGCCGAACTCGACGGTCACGCCCACCGTGGGCACGCCCGCGTTGGTCGGCTCCTCGTAGGCGTACATGCGGCGGACCACGGGGTGCTGGTCGGCGCGCAGCCCGCGTCGATCCGCGTCGACGCCCCGGTGCATGAACTCGGTGACCGCCTGGTACTTGACCAGCCGCTCCGTGTTCGCACCGCCGCCCGCCTTGAGTCCTAGGGCGTTGACGGCCAGCGCGATCTGCGCCTCCATATCGTCGTTGGGGCTCTTGGAGCGGTGCGAGACGACCAGCTCCTGCCCTTTGCCCAGCGCGACGAGCATGGCCAGGATCGTCTCGTAGAGCGAGCCAATCTGGTTGGCCTTGATGAGCGAGGTGTTAATGAGCCCCTTCTCCGCCGCCAGCTCGATGGTCGCGTCGTTGGTGGTCACCAGGTCGTCGCCGATCACGAACACGCGGTCGCCCAATTCGACGAGCAGGTTCTTCCAGCCCTCGAAGTCGTTCTCCGAGAAACCGTCCTCGATGGAGAGGATGGGGATGTCGTACTCGTGGATGGCGCGCTTGTAGATGTCGAGCACGCCGTCGCGATCCATCACGGCCAGCGCCTTGTCGCGCCAGAAGAGGTACATGCCCACCGCGTCGGGCACCTTGTGGTGCTTGCGGTACGCGATCTCGAGCTCCGACATGGCCGGGTCGAGCGCGATGGCGACGTCGATGCCCGGGCGGTATCCGCACTCCTCGATGGTGCGCTTCATCATCGCCCACAGCCGCACCTCGGGCAGCGGGTAGCTCCCGCGCTCGATGTAGGGCGCGATCCCCCCTTCCAGCCCGATGCCCATCACGCGGCAACCCTCGGATTTTTCGATGACCTCCTTCAAGCGGTTCTGCAGGCGGACCGTCATCTCCTGCGCTTCCTGGTAGTCGGCCGCGCCCAGGATGAGGAACATCGCCTCCTGCATGCTGATGTTCGACTCCGGATACTCTTTCTCCGTGTGCCGCCCGCCCATGCCGCAGTTGCGGAACTGCCACGGCGCGGTGACCGGCCCCAGCTTGGGGTGCGTGATCTGCTGCATGCGGCTGGTGAGCATCTTCTTGTGGGCGGTGGCGGCCTCGTCCCACCAGGCGCCCGCGCGGGTGATCGCCTTCGCCTTCTGCGCCGCACGCCGCTCGCGGCGGCGGAACTCCCAGAACTTGCCCGGGTCGGCCAGGAAGAAGTCGAGCGTCGACACCAGGCCGATGCCCAAGAGCACCCGTCCCACGTAGACCGGCACGGTCGCGCCCAGGATCAGGCCCACGGCCAGGAGCGCCACCGCCACCGGGAGCATGATCAGCGCCACGCGCAGGCTCATGCGCGGGCCCGCCGCGGCGACCGCCAGGTTGTAGGGCGCGTCCGGGTAATAATTGAGGCCTTGGCGCTTGATGCCCCGCGCTTTCCCGAAGGGAGCCAGCACGAATACGCGCACCAGGCCCGCCACGCGCGCGCCCGGCGAGCCGCGCAGAATCCGCAGCGCCGCCTGCTGCGATTCCGCGTTCAGCGCGTTCAGCTTCGCCGCCGTCCACCAGTGCCCCATCTCGTGGAGCGCGATGCACGTGTGGAAGCTGATATAGAGAAAGAGCGCCGAGACCAGCGTCTCCAGGCTCACGAATATGAACTTCAGGACATCGGTGCGAAAGATCTCCGCCGCCGGCAGCGCCAGCACCGAAGAGATGAAAGCGACGTGGAACGAGACCAGGATGTGGTTGGCGATGACCCAGCCTTCCTGCAGGAAAGCGCGGCCGCTCGCCTTTGGCGTTTGCTTCATCGGACCTTTGGGAAAACGGGCTGTGACGGACATCGTGGACTGGCCGGCTCGCCCATGGCGGCCGGCACCCGGTGATTGTAGCCAATAGTGGAGTCCGGGGTCAACTACTAGGGCACCCTTTCTGCCCGGTGAAGAAGCGCCCTCGACCGGACCTCCCGGGCGCGCCTACCAAGCCCGTGGCTTGTGAAAGGTGCCGTGCTGATCACGAAGTTCTCGAGGGAATTGACTCGCTTGGAGCACATTGCGTCGGATGTGCTTGAAGAAGGTGGCTTCCTGGGTCAGCACCTGGCTCGGTCGATGGTGCGGGTCCGGGTGCAGCAGCCCCACGATCTTCCCCAGATCTCTCGCTGCGACTCGGATGGGTTCCACGAGATCCGTATCATTTGAGACGACGACCGCCGCCTCGTAGTCGTCGCGGAAACCATCTGCGAGCAGGTGCGTCGCGAGGTTGACGTCCGAGCCCTTCTCCTCGGTTTTGAGCACCCACACGTACTTCCGCTTTCCACGCACCAGGCTGGCGAGCGGCATCGAAACACGATGGGTAAGGAAGTGCCCGTAGTGGATCGTCAGATTCGAAAGCGTTTCCAGCGCCCGCAGATAGACCTGTTGTCGCATCGGCTGGCCCGGGTCCTCTGGGCGGGCCCGCACCCGGGCGGTGAAGTACCTAATGTGTTGAATTTCGTGTTTGGGAAGCAGCAGGCAGCAGAGCTTCGCTATATCGAGCCACTTGTAGGGTGTTCCGCGCAGAGCCCCGTAGTAGAGGTTGAACGCGTCGACGTAGACGTTTGTCCTCATCCCCAACCGCCCCCAAAAAACAGGAGCCGCCAGAACGGCGACTCCGCACCCTATAGCCGAAGCTCAAGGGGTGATCTGTGAAGAAACTAGCACGCATTGTGCCACGTGTCAAGAGCCAAACGACCCGCCCACGTCTTGAAAGCCGTCAGGGCTTGGGTGGTGCGCGGCATGGGTGCCTAGCGTAGTGTGTCTCCCCGTAGGAATCTCTCGGGGATCCGGACCTCCTTCTGGAACTGCCGGATCCGCTCTTCCTGGGCCTCTCGCTTCGCGACGTAGTTCTCCAAGTGGGGCTGGAGACCCGAAAAGCTGTAGGACTGCCCCACCTGAATCTCTAACACTCGCGCCGACTCTTCAGTCGCCGCGATCAGATACGGCAGGCCGTCGATGAGCTCTCCCGCATAGACGTACCGCTGGTCGAATGAAAGGACAAACGGCCGGGCGGTCGCGCCGCGACGTACGAGGAGGTCGAAAGCCTCATAGTGAGCTGGGAGTGGCAAATATCCGGCACCATGATGGATGCCGAGTGGGACGCCCAAGATGGAATCGGGCAACTCGGGGTAGACTGGCATTACCATGCGAAGTGCGCCGTCCAACGTCACGGGGAAAGCGTAGTGCGAGAATCGTGGACGTCGGAGGCCGGCTTGCCTCAGATCGTCGAGCCAGACCGAGTAGGCGGGGAAAGGCCCCTCGATTTGCAGGCGGTCGATCTCACCGGATCGCAGCCCGTAAGGTTCGGCAAATACGTCTGGATGTTGCTGACCCCTGAGCACGAGGTCGCTCAGTCCTAACTCGGCCTGCTCGAACGCGACGGCCGGTATGCGATCGCCGGAGAGATACCAATCGACGGATGGAGTCTGAGCGAGGGCTGAGAGAAGGATCGCGACCAACGACGCGCACATGACAGTGCTCAGGGCAGGAACTTCTCCGGGTGCGCCAGCTTCTGGGGGAGGTAGACGTCGATCACATAATTGAGGCCGTGCTTGGCCAGGGCCTGCTGCTCGGCGCGCACGCCCATCTGGACGAGCTGGGAGATGGCACCCTGCCAGGCCTTGTGGTGGAGGATGAAGGGGTCGTTCTTGAGGGCGTCTTTGGCGCGCGGCCAGCCACGCCGTCCGCTCCCCTCCCTTATCGGAGCACTACCATCTTGCGCGTCTCCACGAAATCACCCGCGCGCAGGCGATACAAGTACACGCCGCTGGCCACTCGGTGACCAGCCCCGTCGAGCCCGTCCCAGGCCTCGCTGTAGATCCCCGGGGTGCGTTCGGAATCGACCAGACTTCGTACGAGTCGCCCCGTGACGTCGAAGATATCGAGAGTCACCGGCGAGCCGACGGCAATCGAGTAGCCGATGATGGTACCCGGATTGAATGGATTGGGGTAGTTCTGATCCAGCGCGTTGTGGTACACGCGCTCGATGGTCGGGCTGCGCTGAGCACCCGCCGGTGGATTCGTCCGAGAGCGACGGCCACCGGAAAGAAACTCGCCGTCCCGTATCGTCAGATCCCCAGGCGCGAGCGTGACCTCTCCGCCGCCCACGACGCGGAACACGAGCTGTCCCATGTCGGCCCGCGAGCCGGAAGGCACGAAACCGAACAGTCCGATGAAGACCTCACGATGCCCGTCTCGCGTCAACAGTGCCGTCAGAGCCGTCTGACTCTCTCCGGACGCCTGCCACTCCACGAACTCCAGCTTTGGGTTGTCCGCCACCACGGGAAGCACAACCGCATCGCACGGCCGCGGGTCGGCCATGGAAACCCGCACATAGAAGTAGCGCTCCCTCGGCGAAAGTACCTCTTCGGAATAGGACACCGTGACGTCCTCATTGGGCACGATCTCGCCGGTGGCACCCGCGACCAAACCACCTCCCTGCGCCTGACATCCGTGCTGCCAATGCAAGCCGAACAGCCCCCAGTCCATTACCCAGATCAGCGAGTCGCCGTCGTAGTCGCGGTAGTAGACGTAAGGCTTGGGCGGGGACGGATAGGTAAACGCGAATAGACCCGCGTCGATGACATTCACCTCGCCGTCCCAATTCTCGTCCGGACCCCGGAGAATCACGCGCGCCGTGTCGCTCGACATGTAGTTCCCGACGGCTTCGGCGTAGCAGCCCAGCTCGTCGCGGCCTCCCAACGCGCTGACCGTAAACGGCGCAACGCCCGATGCGTCCGTCCGCCCGTCGACCGGCAGCTCCTCTCCATCGCAGGAGTGCAGCGTGTCTCCAACGACGTGCATCGCGATCATGGAAGGCGGTACCCCCGCGGACGGAAGACCGTCTGATCCCCTGATTGTGACGAGGACCGACAACGTGTCGTAGTCCCCGGCCGGACAGACGGTAATCGTATCCGGGGAGCCGAGCGAAAGCGAAGCGCTCGCGAGATTGTCCACCGGAACCCCCGAGACGGGGACGCTGAAGTCGTTCCAGATCCCGAGGTTGTCCGGAAGGTAGCTCGTCTCGTACCCATGATGCGCCGACGAGACCATGTAAGTGTACGTAACCCCGTTTACGAGCATCGTGTCGAGGAAGGATGTGCTGCCGGTCGGCAGCGAGACCGCCCATGAATACTCCCCCGTATAGCCGCCCACCGACTCCCTTCGGTAGACGTTGTATTGGTCGATCACGGCCTCATCGTCCGAAGGCGACCATGCGACCAGAAGCGCCCCGCCATCATCCGGAGCGACGTCGTTCACGGCGAGAATGTCTGGCGCATCGAGCGTGTCGCGCGGCTCATAGCCGAAGTAGCTGTTGCGGTGCACCGGGTTGTCCTGGTTCGCGCGCACCGTGTTGTCCGGACGCCTGACGTCCGGGAACCACCCGGGCCCGTGATCCAGATAGTAGTAATAATCCGCCTCGCGCGGGTAACGCTCTTGGTCCTTGAAGGTCACCACGATCCCCTGCGGAGGGGGCGGTGCGTCCAGGGGCTTTTTGGTCCAGACGCGGCTCAGCGGTCCCCACGGATTATCCGCAACGTAGAACGCCATAGAATCCACGGGGTCGGCCGTGTAACTGAAGCCAACCCCGAGCTGCACGTAATTGTAGTCCTGGGAGTTGTATCCGAATCCGGAAATGTCGCCGATGGAAACAAGATAGCAATCCACGTCGTAAACGATCAGCGACGTCTTCCAGGGGCCGTCGGGCCAGTTGTACTTCAGAACACTGAACAGCTGTGGAACCAGTAGCCCAGTTCTCGGGTCCATGACAGAGAAGTACCACTGGCCGTTGGCTGGGTCCTGCACACGACCCCTAACCGTCAAGAGATGTCCGTCGCCTAACGGTTGACTGGGATCGGGCATCAGGCCCGCGAGCACCAGCCAGCTATTGCAGACCCATTCAGTGAGTATCTCTTCCGTTAAGGGCGCACCGTGGAGAGTCTTGCTCGGATCGGCAGCGTCCGCGATCAGCCGGAAACCGGCCTCGACGATGCCGTCTCGGAGAAAGGGGGCGTTCGGTGCGTACGATTCGACAGCCAAATTGAGGCATGGGAATTGGAACCCGTATTGTCTCAGCCAGAAGAACTCTGCATAGCTGCATTGCGTGCTGCCCGCACAGTTGAAGCTGTGATCTACATACACCAGATTGGCGGCCCAGCACCACGCATTCGTCTGCTGTTGAATAGCCTGGCTCAGCCCGTTAACACAATCTGCCGCGACTCTCAAGGGCCACGCAAGCAATACAAGCCCCAAGGAGGCCCGAACATAGGAGACGCGTATCATTGCCGCCTACCGCTCAAGTTCGAATCGTAGGTCTTTCTTGAGACTGCCTGCGAACGTCTCAAGCGGAGAGGTGGAGAGGGAGTACTCGCTGGACACCGTGACCTTTCCCGTGACGTCGCGAAGCATGCAGTGGCGCGGATGTCTCCAAACCTCAAGCATGGCGACATCGGCGTAGCCAGCCGACAGCAGTTGGTTGACCCGATCTATGTCGGGGCTATAACCCTCGGCTAGTCCGAAAAGGTAGTACTCATCTGCCCAGTCGTTCTCCTTGGTTCCATCCACTCTGCGATTGCGACGAATCTCGATTGCGCCAACGATCTCGTCGCCTGAACGGATCGGGAAGAAGTAGATTGGTATCGCGAAGATCGTCGGATCCGTTTCAGTAGACTGTGCGAACATCAACGCTTGCGCCTTGACAAGATGGTGCCACACGAACGGCCGATCCAGCCGACCACCGGCGGTGATCGCCGCAGAAAACCGGGCATAGCCCCGAGGATCGCGCGCGGCATTCCTCTGCCAATTCCCGAAGAGCGAGTCCGCCAGGGACCGAGCACCCTCAGGAACGAGGAACGCGTGTTCCGTCGGCAAGTCGGAGCGCTGCGCCAATCGGGGTCCAGAAGGGTCACGATCGCTTCTCGGAAGGTCGTTCCGCTGCGACACGGCGCTATCGAATCGCGCGGGGGTAAGTACGAATTGCGGTCCAGCGACTACCTGGCCGAGATCGGTTTCAGACAGCGCAGGGGAGACAGCGCTGGGGACAGACCAGGACCGTGCAGGCATGAGGCACATTAGCAGGACAGGCAAAACCAGGTGGATAAACCTACTTGCCACGGCCGTGCCCCCTCTCGTCTCACATGTCTCGACTTGGCTTCAACCTACGCCGACACCCCGGTGCCCGGGAATGATCTCAAGAACCTGGCCCCAGACGGTTCCAGAATAGCGCAAACAGCGGCGGAGTTGCGGAGTTGCGGAGTGCTCCAGCTGCTGGACCGTTCCTTCGTCCTCGCTCCCTAGCCTCCGCTGTTGCTGAAGAGAGGGTACCCCTTGGGCGGCCGGGCGCCAAGTGGTTTCGTTTAGTCAACGATTGTGGCGCGCGTCGTTTTCCGACACTAGGCTTGTGACACCGCGGCCAGTTGCTCTATGGCAGGAACTTCTCCGGGTGCGCGAGCTTCTGGGGGAGGTAGACGTCGATCACGTAGTTGAGGCCGTGCTTGGCCAGGGCCTGCTGCTCGGCGCGCACGCCCATCTGGACGAGCTGGGAGATGGCACCCTGCCAGGCCTTGTGGTGGAGGATGAAGGGGTCGTTCTTGAGGGCGTCCTTGGCCCGCTTGATGTCCACTTCCTTGAGGGGGTGGGTGGGGAGCTTGTAGGTGACGATGTCCTGGGGCGTGATGCCGAGGAAGCGGGCCTGGGGTACGCAGAAGAATTCATTGAGATGCGCGGCGTTGCCGCTGCCGACCTTGAGGGTGCGGTAGATGTTGCTGATCCCGTAGGGGTCGCCGTCGACGAAGACGTAGACGGGGATTTTCTTCTCGTCGGCGAGGCGGCGGATGAAGCGGCGGCAGGCGCGGGTGGGCACCCCGCCCATGGAGACGAGGATACAGTTGGCCTTCTTCCAGTAGTTGTGCTTGACGAGGCGCTGGAACATGCCCGCGGTCTCGATGACGAGGATGAACTTGGCCTTGGTCTCGAACTTGAGCTCTTCCACGCTGATGGGGATGGAGTAAGCGCCGCTCCCGAACTTGGTGCAGTCGATGCGCAGGGGTTTGCCGGTATCGCGGTCGTGGTCGATCACGACGAGCTGGCCGGCTACCTCCCCACCCTTCTCCTCGGGGATGAAGCCGAGCTGCTCGCGGTTGAGGCCAAAGAAGGCCTCGACGTCGTCCATCACGGTGTCGGACTCGGTCTGGTCGTTGAAGCGCGCCGCCTCCCAGTTCTTGGACACGTAGTAGGCCTCGCGCTTGGTGGCGATGTCGTCGGTGTCGATAAGCTCCTTGGAGAACGCCATCATGCGCAGGGTCTGCGCGAAGGTCTTCACCGTGTTCACGGTGAGCGTGCGCTCCTTCTTCTGCCCCTTCATTTCGAAAAAGCCGCGGTCGGGGCGATACTTGACGTTGGAGAGCGAGCGCAGGGGGAAGCGCATGGTCGGCTTTCTGCCCCCCAGGATCGACGTCTTGACGCGTCCCGCTTCGTCCTTGATGCGTTTGACAACTCTGCCAGCGGCGGCCACGGCGTTCCTCCTCGCTGCCTCAGGGCTTACGCGACTTCTCCAGGGTGTTCTTGAGCTTATTCACGATCCGCCCCTCTTCCCTCTCCGATAGCCCCAGGATCTCCTGCAGGGCGATGCCGATGTGGGGGATGTACTGCTCGATGTACGAGCGCTTCTTTTCTTCCTCGCGCGCCCGCTCGCCCTTGCGGATGAAGCGCGCGAGCTGGCGCCCGCATTCCTGCAGCGCCAGCTTGATCTCCTTGATGATTTCGGGGTAGTGCGCGATCGCCTCCTTGCTCTCGGAGGTGAAGGGCACCCACACGGACTCGATCTGCACCATGATCACCATGGAGCCGGTGGGCAGCGCCCCCTTGGACTGGCCCAGGCCGTAGCTCTTCCACGCCGTCGAGATCACCCCGCGCGTGATGGCACACGCGGACTGCTGGTAGACGAGGGGGGCGCGGTTGGCGAAGCGGTAGAGCTCCACGAGCTCGTCCGCCGGCATGCCCTCGACGCCGTAGGCCAGGGCCGCCTCGATCTGGAAGGGGTTGCCGCGGTAGACGGCGGGCGGGCGCGTGATCGCCGTGTAGAAAGACGCGGAAAACTCGCGCTCGAGGCTCTTCACCAGGAGCTCCTCGCCCACGGCGGAGAGGCAGTTGGTGGGCGGCTTCATGATCTTGGCCCCCGCGAAGGCGGCGATGAGCTTCTCCGCCTGCTCCCGCGTGATGCGCTTGGGGCTCGTGCGCGGCGCGATGCCGGCCTGCTGCAGGACTTCCTGGGTGGTCTTGGGGCTCATGCGCGAGAACTCGCTCCCGAAAAATGCGGCCAGCGAGCGCGCCTTGGTCGTCTTCAGCATGTCCATCAGGACACCCAGTTCGACCCCGTGGGGGTGCGGCTTGATGGCCACGGGCTCGCTCGGCATCTCCGCGGTGAGGCGCGCGTAGTGGATGGGATCGCCCTTGGGCGGCACGAAGCGGATGTCCACGTGCGGGTTGGCCAGTGCGGTCTGGTGGATGTGGGCGTCCACGGAGTAGCGCCCTTTCTTGTACGTGGCTTCGATCTCCATGTCCACGCGCGTGCCGTGGGGCCGGTCCCAATCGACCTCGCCGTCGTCGAGAACGACCGGCATGTTCTTTTTGGTGTCTATTTGTAGCTCATAGAGGTGCGCGCGCTGCTTGGGCGAGATGCGCGTGGTCACCTTGACCGCCTTGCCCGTGGTGATCTGCGCGTACATCACCGCCGCCGAGATGCCGATGCCCTGCTGTCCCCGCGACTGCTTGAGCTGATGGAACTTCGACCCGTAGAGAAGCTTGCCGAATATCTTCGGCACCTGCGCCTTCACGATCCCCGGCCCGGAATCCTCGACCACGACGCGGTAACGCGTCTCCGACAGCTCGGAGATCTGGACGAGGAGGTCTGGCAGAATGCCTGCCTCCTCGCAGGCGTCGAGGGAGTTGTCCACGGCCTCCTTGACGGCGGTCAGGATGGCGCGCGAGGGGCTGTCGAAGCCGAGCAGGTGGCGGTTCTTGGCGAAGAACTCGCTCACCGAGATCTCGCGCTGGCGCTGGGCGATCGTGTGCGCGGTCTGGAAGACCCGCGGACGCGAGCGCGCCGAGCCGCCGGCGCGCTCCGCCTTGGGCGACGGTTCGA
>JAOTVO010000034.1 GCA_029863355.1 Candidatus Krumholzibacteriia bacterium | reverse complement strand
GCCGGCGACGGCCCAGAGCGCGCCGAGAGCGAGGAGGCGGCGCGCGCGGCCGGCGTCGCGGGCCACGTCCGCTTCACCGGCGTAGTACCCCACGACGAGGTCCCCGCACTCATGGCCGCCTCCGACCTGTTCGTGAGCACCAGCAACCTCACCAACATGGCGCTCCCCACGTGCGAGGCCCTGATCTGCGGGGTGCCCGTGATCGCCTACGACGTGGGCGACACGGCGCGCGTCGTGCGCCACGGCGAGACGGGGCTCCTCGTCCCCGACGGCGACGTGGACGCGCTGGCCGCGGCCGTCGCGGCGCTGCTGGAAGACCCGCAGTCGCGCGAGCGCATGGGTCGGGCGGGCCGCCGCCTGGCGCGCGAGGGCTTCACGCGCTGGGACGCGCGCGTGGACATGGAAGTGGAGATCGTGCGCCGGATCGTGGCCGAAAAAAAAGAGGGGGCGGCGCGTTGCGCCGCCCCCGCGTAGCCTTCTCGCGCGGCCTTCGCGTCCCTACAGGCTCTCCTTCAAGAGCTTCTCCACCGCCAACTCCAGTTGCCTGCCGCGCAGCAACTTGTAGCGGATCTTGCCCTTGCGGTCGATGAGGTAGGTCGCCGGTATCGAGCGGACGCCGTACTGCACCGCCACGTCGTTCTGCCAGTACTTGCCGTCGAAGAACTGCGGCCAGGAAATGTCGTACTTGTCGATGTAGGCGTCGAGGTCGTTGCGTGAGCGGTCGAGCGAGATGCCGACGATCTCGAAACCGGCCTTGTTGTACTTCTCGTAGACGCGCTTGACGTTGGGCATCTCCACCTTGCACGGACCGCACCACGTCGCCCAGAAGTCGAGGAGCAGGACCTTGCCCTTGAACTCGGCCGGCGACAGCTTCTCGCCCTTGATCCCCACCACCTCGAAGGGGATGGGCTCCGCGCCGACGGCCAGCTTCCGCGCCGTTTCCAGATCCTTCACGCTGGCCCGCGTGAACTGCGTGAGCTGCGGGTTTATGTCGCTGTACTCGTTGAGCACGATCATGTATTCGCTACGCGCGTCATCCAGCGCGCCCAGGCCCTTATGCGCCTCCGCCAGGTAGTAGTGCGCGAAGGCGACCTTGTCGCGCGGCGCCGACGCTCCCCCCTTGGCGACGAACTCCGACAGGAGTTTCACTGCGTCTTCGTACGCCTGGAGGTTGCTCTTGATCATTCCCAGGTGGAAGGCAGCGTCCGCCGCCTCGGGCGTTTCCGCGTAGTCGCTGCGGAACGTGACCAGCTTGGACTCGATCTCATCGATCAGCTGCAGCTTGCGCTCTTGCGTGCGCGCCCGCCTGATCTCGTCGGTCAGCGCTTCCACCTCTGCGGTCACGGTCGCGTAGGCTTCCGCGGCGCCGGCCCGCTCTGCGCCGTCACCCTTCTGCGCCACCGCGAGCACGGCAAGGCACGCCGCGGCCGCCAAGGCCAGGATCCCGGTGTTTCTCTTCATTCTCGCTATCCTCCCGATGGGGACCACGCCGCTTTGTCGGTTCCGGCCACGCGGTCCTTACAACGCCCGCGCCACGAGCTGCACGCGCACGTGGGGCTCGGAGGGATCGTCCGTGTAGATGATCAGCTCTCCGCTCTCCGCCTGCGCGGCCCTCGTTCGGGTGGGCGCGGTGAACTTGACGTCGATCTTGTAGCGCTTACCGGGAACTTCCTCCAGAAGCTTCGCCTCGAAGTGGTCGTTGTTGAGCGTTATGTCACGAATGGCGAACTCGCCCCGCGAGCGAATGAGCGTGACGGTCTTGTTCAGAACGTCTCCGTCCTGGCCTTCCGCCCCGAAGCGCACGCGACCAAAGTTGATCATCGAAGGCTGCACGGTGATCGTGCCCTTGGTCACCACCTGGACCTGGATGGTCTTGTCCGGCGCTTGCTTGCTGTTGGTGTGGATCGTCAGCGTCCCGTAGGTGCTCAACGTGGGGAGCTTCGGGTTCTTGTTGAGCGTGACCACCCACTCGCCCGAATGCTCCCCCCGCCCGTACGCGTAGGTGATCTTGTCGTCGAGATTGGACTCCACGCTCTGAATCTCGAAGGCGAGGTCCTTCTCGTTCGACGAGAGGGTGAGCGTCTTGGAGACGGCCTCGTCGTACGACCCCTGCAGATACACGCGCTCGCCGGGGGTGACGTTGACGAACGGGATTTCGTTGCCGGCCAGCGTGATCGTCGTGACGGGACGGTCGGGATCATTGCTGCGGACCGTCGCCGACTTGGAGAACGAGCCGTGGACTTTGTTGCCTTCGATTACCAGGGTGATTCTGCCCTCCTGACCAGGAGGGATGACCTTATCGAATTCGGCCACCGTGCAGCCTCACCCAGGCTTGACTTCCTCGATGAGCAGGTCCGCCCTTCCGGTGTTGCGCACGACGAAGGCGTACTCGTACTTTTCCAGCTCGAAGATGTCGCCCAAATCGTGGCGAATCTGGGGGATCACGATCTTCGGCTGGAGGTCTTGCGCCAGCGTCGGCCAGACCAGAACGGTGAGCAGCAGCAAGACGAGCGCGGTTCTCATCACGTTAGACCCTCCTCCTCGGTGGATCATCAGTGTCCGGCAGGAATCGCCCGGACGCTAAGTGGCTGGGTATAAGAAAGTTGCAGCGCCGCCCCCAGCAGCCGGGCCGCCGGGGCGCCGCTACCAGAGTATTATACGCCACGAGCCCGCCAGGTTCCAGCCCCTGACGCCCCGCCAGCAGGAACCGCGCCACCGAATCGCGCGCCGAGTCGGGCAGCGCCCGGGCGGCGGCGGCGGGCGACGGCCCCGGGGACGCGATCCCAAGCGTCACCGCGCCAAGGAGTTGCGGGCCGGGCCCCGGGATGCTATCATTACCTGGAGCGGCGCTCCGCGGGCGCCGGTTTTCCGGACCTGAAAGCGCATTAAAATAGTGCGAGATAGTCCCGTCATGGCCCGTCCTGCGATTCACGATCCCCGGTTTGCCGCTGGCTCCGAGAGCGAGTCGATCCTCTCGCGCATCGGCGGCACGCCCCTGTTGCGACTCGCCCGCATCGACGCCGACCTGCCCGGCGTCTCCATCTACGCCAAGGCCGAGTGGCTCAACCCCGGCGGTTCGGTGAAGGACCGCCCCGCGCTGCGCATGGTGCAGGCCGCGTTGCGCGACGGGCGTTTGCAGCCGGGAAAGACGATCCTCGACGCCACCTCGGGCAACACCGGCATCGCGTACGCGATGATCGGCGCGGTGCTCAACCACGAAGTCTGCCTCGCCATCCCCGCCAACGCGGGCCCCGAGCGCCGTCGCCATCTCCAGGCGCTGGGCGTGCGGCTCGAGCTAACCGATCCGTCGCTGGGCACCGACGGGGCCATCGTGCGGGCGCGCGAGATGGCGGCCGCCGAGCCGGACCGCTACGTCTACCTCGACCAGTACGCCAACGACGAGAACTGGCGCGCGCACTACGACACCACGGCGGTGGAGATATGGGAGCAGACGGCGGGCTGCGTCTCGCACTTCGTCGCAGCGCTGGGAACGGGCGGCTCCTTCGTGGGCACGGCCCGCGGGCTGCGCGGCATCGGCGCGGAAGTCGAGAACATCTCCGTGCAGCCCGACTCGCCCTTCCACGGAATGGAGGGGATGAAGCACATGGCCAGTGCACTGACGCCGCCCATCTACGACCCCACGCTGGCCGACGACGACATCGCCGTCTCCACCGAGGATGCCTACCGCGCGGTGAAGCGGCTCGCGCACGAGGAAGGGCTCTTCGTCGGCGTGTCATCCGGCGCGGCGCTGGCCGGCTGCCTGGAGGTGGCGCGGCGGCTCCCCGCCGGCCGCAGCGCCATGATCGTCACCATCTTCCCCGACTCCGGCGCGCGTTACGTCAGCGAGCGCTTCTGGGACGAGGCGGAGTATGACGCGGAGGCGTGAGACAATGTCGGCGCTGCGCATGACGACCTCCCTGGCGGACGCGATCCGCCGGCACGCCGAGCAGGCGTACCCCGACGAATGCTGCGGCGCGCTCCTGGGACGCGACGACGAGCGCGAGCGGGAGGTGGCGGCGGCGCTGCCCGTGCCCAACCGCCGTGAAGGCTCGGCCGCGCGGAGCCGCTTTCTCATCACCGCCGCGGAGTATCGAGCGCTCGAGCGCGAGGCCCGCGTGCGTGCGCTCGACATCGTGGGATTCTACCATTCGCACCCGGATCACCCGCCGCAGCCGTCCGACTACGACCGCGAGCACGCACTACCGTGGTATTCTTACCTGATCGTCTCGGTGCGCGCCGGCCGCGGCGAGGGCATGACCAGCTGGGTGCTCCGCGACGATCGCAGCGGCTTCTCCGAGGAAGTGATCGACCATGGCCACGAGGATACTGGTTCCCAGCGCGCTTAGGCAGTTCACCGAGGGACGCGACGCCGTCGCGCTCGAGGGGCGCACCGTGGGTGAGATTCTGGCGGCGCTGGTGGCGCGCTACCCCGACCTGCGCCGGCACCTCTATACGGACGAGGGCCGTCTGCGGAGCTTCGTCAACGTCTACGTCAACGAGGAGGACGTGCGTTATATGCGCCGCGACGGCACCGAGCTCGCCGAAGGCGACGTGGTGAGCATCGTGCCCTCGATCGCCGGAGGCGCGCCCGGCGCGGACGCCCCGGCCGGGCTCGGCCTCTCGGCCGCGGAGCTGCTGCGCTACAGCCGGCACCTCATCATGCCGGAAGTCGCCCTCGCGGGTCAGCACAGGCTCAAGGCGGCCAGCGTGCTGCTGGTGGGGACCGGCGGTCTGGGCGCGCCGCTCGGCCTCTACCTCGCCGCCGCCGGCGTAGGACGCATCGGGCTGGTGGACTTCGACGTGGTCGACTACACCAACCTGCAGCGGCAGGTGACGTTCGGAACGCGCGACGTGGGCCGGCCCAAGCTCGAAGCCGCGTACGAGCGGCTGCACGACCTCAACCCCGAGGTCGATATCGTCCGCCACGACGTGCGCCTGACCAGCGACAACGCCATGGAGATCATCGCCGGCTACGATATCGTCGCCGACGGCACCGACAACTTCCCTACGCGCTACCTCGTCAACGACGCTTGCGTGCTTCAGGGCAAGCCCAACGTCTACGCCAGCATCTTCCGCTTCGAGGGGCAGGCGACGGTTTTCGCGCTGAACGACGGACCCTGCTACCGGTGCCTCTACCCCGAGCCGCCGCCGCCGGGTCTGGTGCCGAGCTGCGCGGAGGGCGGCGTGTTGGGCGTGCTGCCGGGGATCGTCGGCGCCATCCAGGCCAACGAGACCATCAAGCTGATCCTGGGCAAGGGCGCGAGCCTGAGCGGCCGCCTGCTCCTGTTCGACGCCCTGGGCATGTCGTTCCGCGAACTCAAGCTGCGGCGCGACCCCGACTGTCCCCTCTGCGGCGAGCGCCGCACCATCCATCGACTGATCGACTACGCGGAGTTCTGCGGCGTGCGCGTCGAGGAGGGCGAGAGTTCACCGACCGTTCCCGCGATCACGGTGACCGAGCTCAAACGTTGGCTCGACGCCGGTGACGAGGTGTTCGTGCTCGACGTGCGCGAGCCGCACGAGCGCGACATCTGCCACATCGGCGGCGCGCTCATTCCCATGCGCCAGATCCCGGCGCGAGCGAGCGAGCTGGACTCGGCGCGCGACATCGTCGTCTACTGCCGGACCGGTGCGCGCTCGGGTCAGGTGGTCGAGTTCCTGCGGCGTGCGGGTTTCTCGCGGGTGTGGAATCTGCGCGGCGGGATCCACGCCTGGTCGGACGAAGTCGATCCTACCGTCGCCAAGTACTAGAAGCGTAGCGCGACGCGGCGCGTGGCCGAATCAGGCCACGACGAACAACGGCCGCTTGTCCAGCGCGATCTCGGAGTCATGTATCGTGCGGACGACCATTCGCCGGAACTTGCCGTCGCCCGACGCGCGCTCGGTCAGATCGACGAGCTCCCGGTCGGCGGTGATCCCGGCCTTCTCATCGACGATCTCGACGGTCGGGCGGTGAATGAAGCGGGGATCCGGGTTCTGGCGCACCACCACGGCCGTCTCTCCCGTATCCAGCTCCACGATCGACCCGATGGGAAACAGGCCCATGGCCTGGATGAACACCTTGGCGATGAAGGGATCGAAGATGTCTCCGCTCTTCTCCAGAATGAAGCGCAGCGCCTTGTCCGGCGTGACGGGCTCCTTCTGGTACGCGCGGTACGCCGTCATGGCGTCGTAGTAGTCCGCGACGGTGACGACGCGACTGAACAGCCTGAGCTTCCATCCGCCGGGGCGCAACGGGTAGCCGTTGTTGCTCAGGTGGACGTGGTGCTGGAGCGCGACGAACATGGGATCGATGGCGTCGCGCAGGGAGCGGATACGCGAAAGCTCCTTGACGCCGAAGAAGGTGTGGTACTTCATCAGCTCCCACTCCCGCGGTGACAACTTGCCCGTCGAGTTGAGGATCGAGGACGGGATGTAGGTCTTTCCGATGTCGTGGAACAGTCCCGTCACTCCCAGCCGGGCGATATCGCTTTTATCCAGGCCCATGCGGTCGCCGATGAGCATCGACAGGATGCAGACGTTCACCGAGTGCGCGAACGTATAGGCGTCGAAGTTCTTGATGCTCGCCAGCCCCACGAGCATAGACTCGTCGGTGCGGATGATGTCCACCATCTGCTGCGTGAGCCGCTTGGCCTTTTTCACCTGCAGGATGTGCTTTTCCTCGATGGTACGCAGAATGTCTCCCACCAGGGCCACCGTGCGGAAGTACACGCGATTGCTTTCCTGACGGGCATCGGGCTCCTCGTGCGGGTCGGTGAGCACGGTCTCGTGCTCTCCTGCGCGCGTGGCCGTGATGGTCGTGATCGACGCTTTGGCAAGATGCTGTTGCACGGTGTCGTAAGCCGTCTCCACCGCATCGACCGAATCGAGGATCTTGAGGAAGGTCCCGAGCTGCTCCGCCGTGACTTCGCTGGAAAACTCGATGCTGTCGATCTCCCGCTTCTTCATCTCCGTGGCCACGTATTCGAACGGCCCGTAGTGCTGGGGATCGACGGAAGGCCTGAATTCGTTGATCAGGAGCAGGTCGCTCGACACACGCACGGACGCACGGCCCTCGCGCTCGTGCAGTGCGGCGATGTCGGCGCCGAGCTCGGCCAGAGCCTTTTGCGCCGCCCGGTTGTTCATGTCATAGAGGCGCACGGTCTTGCTCGCCGAGAACAAATGCGTCACCAGCGTGAGGGCCGCGCCTTTGAGGAAGGCGACGTCTTCGGGTGTGCGCTCCGATGGCGGCGCCGGCTCCATGATCGTGGTGGAGGAAGTGGCGGTGGTAGTGTCGCTGCTGCCCAGCTTGTCCCTCAAGATTCGGTCTCCTTGTCATCCCCCGCGGCCAGGCGCGCCTTGAGGACCGCGTGCGCGCGCTTCGCGCGCGTCTGTACCAGCGTGTTGGTGTCGCCCGACAGCGCGCTCAGCATCTCCAGCGCGGCCGGATCTGCGATGTGCTCGAGTGCGCGCACCGCGAGGGCCTTGTTCTCCCGGCCCTTACCGAATTGCAGCAACCCCTTCTTCTCGACGAAGCGCTGCAGGTGCTCGACGGTTCCGGCGTCGCCGACCATGCCCAGCGTCTTGAAAATGATCTCCTGCTCGTCGCCGTCGCGCGAGGCCAGCTCCTTGCCGAAGGCTACCTCGGTGAGACGCTCGCGTACGCGCTCGTCGCCGCGCGCCGCTGCGGCCTCCATGGCGCGACAGCGCACGTGCTTGTCCTCATCGCCAATCGCGCCCAGCAGGAGTTCCATTACGATGGGATCGTCGTAGCGCGACAGGAGCGCCACGACTTCCTCTTTGACCTGCCGGTCGGGGTAGAAGAGCATCTCCTGGATGCGGGCGACCGGGCGCGACGTCCGCGCCTGCGACGCCAGGTAGACGGCGTCGAAAGCCACTTGGGGCTGATCGATGTCCAGCCGCTCGATCAGGTGCTCGATGTCGTCGCCGTCCACGGCGACGAGCACGTCGCAGACCGCCTGGTGGAGCTTCTTCCCCGCCACGTGGTGGAGGACGCGCAGGAGCGGATCCACCGCGCGGCGGCCCACCGCCCGCAGGTAGCGCAGGATATCCTCGGCGGCCGGCCCCCACTGCTGGAGCTTCTCGCCCAGGGCTTCGACGAGCCCGCGCTCCATGAGCCGCAATTCGAGCTTGGCGCACACACCGTCGATCTCGTCGGGGAGCTTGCCCGACGCGCGGAACTCACGCACCAGTTCGAGCAGCCGCGCCAGCGTGCCGGGCTCGCGCTCTTCGGCCGCAAAGTCGACCATCCGCGTCAGCACGCCGGAGATGTCGCGCACCGCCGACGGGTTCTCCTGCAGAAGCGTGAACACCATGATGGATTGCGCGAACACGGCCAGTCCGTCCGAGCGCGTCTCCTGGGCGAGCTCCTGCTGATAGAGCATCATCTCCTCGTTGCTAACCGAGAAGAACGACCCCACCATGTCCTGGAAGTAGGTTTCCCGCTCGCCCGGGTCCGACGCGGTGCACGTGCGCAGGATCAGCTTCTTGAGGTAACCGTCGATGGATTCGATGGTGTCGGACTGCGAGACGATCACGCGGCCCTTGTCGGCCAGCGTGGGCAGCAGCTCGGCGTGGTCGCTTGCCTCGGCGATGGGCTCGGCGCTCGGACGCGTGAGCTGCCCGTATTCCGCCGACAGGTAGTCGTCGAGCACGCGGTAGCCGATGCAGGCGAAGTCCGCGTTCCAGAAGCGCGTGACCACGTCCTCCTCGGAGCCGTGGCTGTGGTACTCGTCGGTGAGGATCTCCACCAACTGGTCGGTCTCGTCGCCGATCGCGCCCGCGCTGATCGACAGCTCGCCCACCCCGTCCTTGTGCAACAGAAAGGCGATGCTCTCTTCGCGCCGCTCGTTCTCGTAGACCACGACGTCACCGAAACGGACCACGTACTGATCGATGGTGAGGACCAGCGGCTCCTCGAACTTGAAGAAGCGGGCCAGCGCATCGTGAAACTCCTCCCGGAACTGCTGCAGACGCGGATTGTTCTCCGCGTAGAGCTTTTTACCGTGGATGAGCTTGGTGAGCGACTTGAGCACTTGCTCAACGCGCTCGACCTGGGCGGCATGCTCTTCGCTCGACCCGGCTACGTTGGTATTCTGCTCGGCAATTCGGTCCATAGTGTCTGGGAGCGGAGATTTCGGTACCGTGGTTGCAACAAGGGTGCCAGCCGGGGCGGCGCCTTGGAGAATCAGCTTGGCGCTTGCGCGCCGAGCGGCATCGTGCATAATAGGAACGCGTCTCGAGCCCACGGAATGACCAGCCGAAACATGTATCGCACTATATTCATTGCACTTACGGCTCTGGCCGTGCTCGGCCTCGGTGCCGGCGCGCCCCGCCTCGCCGGCCGCGCCGGCGCGCGCCCGACGCCGGCGCCGGCCGACATTCCCGAGCGGGAAGCGCGCCGCGCGATGCAGTGGTTGTTTTCCGGGCGGACGACCTCCGCCCTCGCCCACGTGGACTCGCTCGCCGCGCACTACGGCGGCGAACCGCTCTTCCACCTCCTGCGCGCGCGCCTGTACCGCGAGCGCCTACCCGTCGACGACGAGAAGAAAGACGACGTGAGCACTTTGGCCGCCCCGCTCTACGACGATCTCGACCACGTGATCGCCACCTGCAGCGAGCGCATCGAGGCCGGCGATAAAGACCCCCGGCTGCGGCTCTACCGCGGCTGGGCGTTCATGTTCTCCTCGCACGTGCGCACCTTCGAGCGCTCGTTCTGGCCGGCCGGGCGCCTGGCCAAGAAGGGCGAGCAGGACCTCGAGTGGTACCTCGAGCAAGAGCCGCTCGACCCCGTGGCCAATAGCATCATGGGCGCTTTTCTCTACTTTGCCGACACGCTGCCCGCCGCGTACAAGTTCCTATCCAAGCTCCTGTTCCTGCCCGGCGGCGACCGCGATCGCGGGCTGGAGATGATGGAGCTGGCGCGCGGCTGGAACAGCCTGCTGGAGGTGGACAACAACCTCATTCTCTACTCCGTGTACCTGGGCTTCGAAGGCCACTACGAGGACGGCCTCCACGGCTTCGCCGCGCTGCGCCGCGACTACCCCGACCACGCCACCTTCCTGCGCCCGGACGCCATCATGCTTCCGCTCGTCCCGTTGCACGTGCTGGAAGACGAGATCGCTCTGGACGACTCCGTAGAGCGCATCGCCTTGCTCCACGGCGGAGAGGTCGATTGGGCGACGCTCACGCTCATCCGCTTCATGCGCGCGTACGACGACCGCTTCTATCACCCCCGACGCGCCAAGTCGCGCTTCGAGACGATCATCGAGGAGGCGCCCGAGCACCCGGACTGGGCGGCCGGCTACGCTCGCTTCGAGCTGGGACGCATGGCGGCGGCGCGCGGCGAATTCGAGCGCGCGCGCGCGCTGTTCCTCGCCGTCACCGAAGAGCCGCGCTGGGAGTACCTGCACGGCGAGGCGCGCGGCATGATCGAGGCGCTCGCGCGCGGGGAGCGCGCCGGCGGACTGGGACCGGAGGGCTCCTGGAAGATCTACGCGCGCAACGCCGAGGCGATCGCACGCATCGTCTCCGATGTGCACGGCAAGGACGAACCCTCGGCGGCCGACCTCTTCTATCTGGGCGAGGCGCTCCTCGCACAGGGCGCCGTCGACGAGGCGCTGGCCGCCTACGAGCGCGCGCTGGCCGCCGGCGCGGCCCGCTGGGACGAGGCGTTCCTCATGATCGCCGCCGCGCGCGCGGGCGAGATCCACGGCCTGCACGGCGCCTACGCGGCCGCGGAGGAGCGCTACCGGGAGGCGGCCCGCTACTGGCACAAGGAGTTCCTCTACGACTGGGTGCTGGAGGGGCGCCGGCGCTACTACGAGCGCTTGCGCGACGGCAAGGAGACCATCGAGCCCACCCTGCTCGCGGCGCGTCTCGCACCGTAACCGTCCGTTTTCCACTCGCACGCTTCTCCATCCCGTCGCGCTCGCGTTGACAGCGCGCGCGCGCGGGTGTAGCATCGCCGCATGAAGCGGTACCCGAAGTTCCGGGATTGGGTGGTGGAGTTGCTGCGCCGCGCTTCCACCGACCTTCCCGAGGATGTCGTCGCCAGCCTCGAGGCCGCGCGAGAACGCGAGGAAGCCCGCTCGCCGGCCCACAGCGTCCTGGTGAGCATCCTGCGCAACGTCGAGATCGCGCGCGAGAAGTCGACGCCGCTGTGCCAGGACACGGGGACGAACGTGTTCCTCGTCTATCACCCGCTCGGCGTATCCACGCGCGAGATGGCGGTCGAGATCCGCGAGGCCGTCGCCATCGCCACCGAGAAGAGCTACCTGCGCCCCAACTCCGTCGACTCCGTCACCGACAAGAACACCGGCGACAACCTCGGCCCGGGTCACCCCTACCTGCACTTCGAGGAGTGGGACCGCGACGAGATCTGGGTGCGCGTGATGCTCAAGGGCGGCGGCTGCGAGAACGTGGGCGCGCAGTACAGCCTGCCCGACGCTCGCCTGAGCGCCGGACGAGACCTCAAGGGCGTGGAGGTGGCCGTGCTCGACGCCATCAACCAGGCGCAGGGCAAGGGCTGCGGCCCGGGCGTGATCGGCGTGTGCATCGGGGGGGATCGCGCCGCTTCCCTCTCCGCGGCCAAGCAGCAGCATTTCCGCAAGCTCGACGACCTGAACCCCGACGCCGAGCTCGCCGCTCTGGAGGCGCGCCTGATGGACAAGGCCAACCGGCTCGGCATCGGCCCCATGGGCTTCGGCGGCAAGACCACCACGCTGGCGGTCAAGGCGACGGCGGCGAACCGTCTGCCCGCATCCTTCTTCGTGTCGGTCTCCTACATGTGCTGGGAGTGCCGGCGCCGCGACATGTGGATTCGTAACGGAGAGATGGCCATTGAATAAGATCGAGCTTCCGGTGAGCGCGGCCGAGATCGCGAAGCTGCGCGTGGGCGACCTGGTGTCGATCTCCGGCGTACTCGTCACCGCGCGCGACGCGGCGCACAAGTACCTGGTCGAGAACTACGTGCGCGGCCCGCTGCCGCCGGAAGAGAAGCCGCTCGCCGACAAGCTCTACCCGCTCCTCAAGGACGGCATGATCTACCACTGCGGCCCGGTCGTGAGCCAGGACGAGAAGGGCAAGTGGCACATGGTCGCCGCCGGCCCCACCACGAGCACGCGCGAAGAGCCCTACCAGGGTCCCGTCATCGAGCACTTCGGCGTGCGCGGCGTGATCGGCAAGGGTGGCATGGGCGAGAAGACGCTGGCCGCGTGCCAGAAGGCCACGGCCGTTTACCTCCACGCCGTCGGCGGCGCGGCCAGCCTCTTGGCCGCGCACATCGTCGAGGTACTCGACGTGTACAAGGCCGAGGCGTTCGGGCTGCCCGAGGCGTTCTGGGTGGTACGCGTCGACGGCTTCCCGGCGGTCGTGACGATGGACAGCCACGGGCGCAGCCTGCACAAGGACATGCTCGCCACTTCCAGCGCCGCCTTCGAGAAGCTCGCCGACGAGATCCGCCGCGGGTAACCCCCCTCCTTCCCGGCCCCGCGAGGGCCCCGCGCTTCCCCCCGTGGCATAGCGATTGCAGCCCGTCCCTCGGCCGCCGCGCCGGTGCCGCGGGCTGTCTACGGAACGCAATATAGATCAACAGGTTGCGTTCTCAGCCTGCGCCCGCCCGCCGGCCGTGCACCCCATGCCCTCGCGATACCGCAAACGCCTGCCCACCGCATCGTGCATCCTGGCGATGGGGCTCCTGCTCGCCCCCGCCGCCGCGCTTGGAGAAGTCTATTTCCTCAAGGCGGAGGCCGACACCTGGCTCAAGGAGCAGGCGCCGGCAGAGGTCCACGGCGCCGACCCCGAGCTTTTCGTCGAGACCGCGCCGGGCGCGCGCTGTCACGCGTTTTTGCACTTCGATTTTTCCAGCGTGCCCGCGGGGGCGACCATCGCCGGCGCCACGCTCCAGCTGACCGTCACCGATAACGACCCCACCGGCCTGCCCATCCGCATCTATCGCGCCACCGACGTCTGGGACGAGGCGACGGCCACGTGGGCCGACACCGGTCTCGACTACGACGCCGGCACCGTGTACGGGACGGCGCAGACCGCCACCCACGGCCACGTCTTCGCCGACGTGACCACGCTCGCCCAGGAGTGGAGCGACGTGGTGCATCCGAACCAGGGCCTGGCGCTCGTCGCCAGCTCGACGGGCGAGCTCTCGAAGGTCGCCTCGCGCGAGATGGGCGTCGTGGGCGCGGAGCCGCTCTTGATGGTAACCACGCTCGACGCGTGGCCGGCCATGCAGGTGGCGACAGGCTGGTACAACGGCACCGGCGTCAACCGGGCCATCGCCGGCGCCGGCTTCCAGCCCGACGTGGTGATCGTCAAGGGCACGAACGGGCTGACCTCGGTGATCAAGACCGCGACCCTGCCCGGCAACCTGTCCAAGCCCCTCGGCAACGCCACGGCGGTCTACAGCGGGCGCATCCTCTCGCTGGACGCGGACGGGTTCACCGTGGGCACCGCCGCCGAGGTCAACTGGTCCAGCGTGCGCTACGACTGGGTCGCGCTCCGGGCGGCACCCGGGGAGCTGGTGGTGGGCTCGTACCCCGGCGACGGCGCCGACGACCGCCCGATCGGCGGACTCGGGTTCCTCCCGGGATATGTGCTCGTCTTCAACGAGAACGCCTTCCGCGCCGTCCAGCGCTTCGCGGCGCAGCCCTCTGACCAGAGCTTCACCTTCGTCTACAGCGACCCCCTCTCGAATCTGGTCCAGGACTTCGCCCTCGACGGTTTCGTCGTCGGGAATGGCGACGAGACCAATGGTTCGGGGGGGGACACGTACCATTACCTGGCCCTCAACACGAGCGCCGCCACCGCCGCGGGCGCGTCCTACACCGGCACGGGCGCGGGACCGCGCGACATCACGGGCGCGGGCTTCCAGCCCGACTGGGCGCTGGTCAAGCGCAACAGTTGGTTCGGTGCGTCCGTGTTTCGCTCCAGCTCCTGGTCGAACGACGTAACGGCGTTCGCCGGGCCGGGCAACTACTTCGTCGACGGCATCCGGGCGATGCGGCCGGACGGATTCCAGGTGGGCGCGGACAGCGAGGTCAATGCCGCGCTGGCGGGCTACTACTGGTTGGCGTTTCGCGACGCCCCGGTCATGCCCACGACCGACCTGGCGCTGGCGACGACCGTGGACAACGCGGCGCCCAAGGAGGGCGAGTCGGTGACGTTCACCCTCTCGCTCACGAACAACGGACCCGACGACGCCACCGGCGTTCAGGTGTCGGACCCGCTTCCGCCCGGACTCTCGTACGTCACCCACGTGGCGACGAGGGGCACCTACGACGGCGTGACGAGATCGGA
>JAOTVO010000311.1 GCA_029863355.1 Candidatus Krumholzibacteriia bacterium | reverse complement strand
TGGCAGTCGAGGCACTTGTCCCAGCGCCGGAGATGCGCCCCGGAATAGACTGGGAAGAAGGCTGCGTCGTGCTCTCGAAAGTCGTCGGCGACGCCCGTGGGATGACAGCTCAGGCACGCCTGCGTGGTGTAGGTGTAGCCGGTCATGCCCTGGTGGGTGGGATCGGTGAGCGACTGCGCGTGGGTGTGACAGTCGATGCAGCTCACCGTGGCATAGGTGTTGGGAACGATGTGGCATTCGGCGCACGCGCTCCAGCGTCCGCGGTGCGTTCCGGAGAAGATGGGGAACATGGGCTCGTGGTCCACCATCGTCGCCGGCGTCCACCCCAGCACGTTGTGGCAAGTCTGGCAGTCGGTCGAGAATCCCCCCGTGGCGTGGGCGGGGCTGGTGGTCGCCAGGTAGTCCTCGCGGTGGCAGCCCACGCACTGCGTCGACGTCTGCCGGAATCCTTCCACCCGCATGCCGCGATGGCAGCTCTCGCAGTCCAGGGTAGTGTGCCTGCCCAGCAGCGGGAAATTGGTGGAGGCGTGGATCGCCTCCGCGTCGATGACCGCCCATCCTTGCCCGCCGTGGCAGCGGCTGCAGTCGGGCCCGAGGCGCGCGCGGTGGACGTCTTCGTGGCAGCTGGCGCAGGTGTTTTCGACCAGCGAGAAATCGGCCACGCTGTGGCAGTCCAGGCACGCCGCGCGCCGGTGGTGACCGTCCAGCGGGAAACCCGTGCGTCCGTGGTCGAAGCGGATGTCGCGAAACGAAGTGGCCACGTGGCACTCCTCGCACGAGTTCGAGAGTCGCTTGTGCGGACTCTCGTGGATCGTCGCCTTCTGCGTGCGCACGGGCGCCGTGGCGACGCCGGTCGCGAGGAGCACGGCAGAGAGTGAGACCACCATCGCGATGCGCGTGTTCATGGCTCTAACTCCTTCCCAGTTGCATAGGTTCGTTCGCATGACAGGTCTGGCAAGACGGATCGATGGGCTTGTAGCGCACGAAGGTCGCTCCCCCCGCCGTCACCGGCTGGTGGCAGCCGTCGCAGGGCACGCGGCGGTGCTGGCCCTCCAGCGCGTACGCGGTGTCGCGATCGTGTTTGAAATAGATGTCCGGCCATTCCGTCACGCGGTGACAGCTGGTGCACTGCTTGGAGGCGAGCTGGCCGCGGTGCGCGTCGTCGTGGCAGCGGTCGCACGTGTCGAAAGGAATGCGAAAGCGACGAAACGAGCCGTTCGCGTCGCGCGCGAGGCCATGACAGGCGACGCAGGCCACGGCGAGGTGCGCGCCTTCCAGCGCGTGGCGCGTGCCCACGTGGGCGGTCACCGTGAACGTCGACGGCACGAAGCCGCTCTCGCCGTGACAAGAATCGCAGCGCCCCTGGTCCGCGCGCCTGGCGAACTGCCCGCGGTGTGGATCGTGATGGCAGTCGGTGCAGGCGGCGAAGGCGACGGCCGCGCTCATGGTCCCGGAGACGTGGCAGGCGCGGCACTCGACCTTGGCGTGGCGCCCGCGCAGCGGGAAGCGCGTGCGCGAGTGATCGAACGAGGCGGTGAGGATCTGCCGCCAGCCCTCGGTGGAGTGGCAGGAGGAGCACTCACCGCCGAACTTGCCGCGGTGTGTGTCTTCGTGGCAGCGGGCGCACGTCTCGTGGCGCGTCTCGGCGAAACGGAGGTAGCTGCCGTCCGCGTCTTCCTTGCGAGCGTCTTTGACGCCAGCGTGGCATTTCGCGCAAGCCACCGCCACGTGCTTTCCGGTCAGCGCGAAGTGGGTGCGCGCGTGGTCGAAGCCCTGCGCCGGCCGCCACGCGCCCTGCCCATGGCAGGAAGCGCAGTCAAGCCCGAGCTGCCCGCGGTGCTCGTCGAAATGGCAGCCGCGGCACGACGTGTCCAGACCGAGGAACGTCGTGGCGGAGTTGACGTGCTTCGAATCGAAGCTCGCGGCGATAAAAGCCTCGCGATGGCAGCTCCGGCAATCCTGGCTCGCGTGGGCGCCCTCGAGTTCCCAACCGGCCTGAGCGTGGTCGAAGTTGTCTCGGCCTTCGGGCCACAGCACGAGCTGGAAGTTCCGCCCCGCGTGGTCGCTGTGGCAAGAGAAGCACGCGCGGCCCTGCACATTGACGACGACGTGGTGCAGCCCCTTTTTGTCGCGCACGCGCTCGCCGATCTCCACATGACATTCCATGCATTTCTCCGCGCTGGGGCCGGCTCCCAGCTGATGGCAGCGCAGGCAGTTCTTGACCCCTTCGAGGAACGCGTGCGCCTGGGCTAGCTCGCCCGGCGAGATCTGCGCCCGGGCGCTCGTCGCCAACGCCAGCGCGGCGGCAAAAACCAGCGACGCGGCCCGCATCAGAACACCCACCGGTAACCGAAAGTCACCGCTACCGCGACATGAACGAACATGATCGCGATCATGATGTACGCGAAGGGGCGGTGAAACACGTGCCAGAAGTGGAGCAGCCACGTCATCGTGTCCATGATGGCGATGCGCCGCGTCAGGAGCGACTGCTCCCGCGCGAGGCCGACCACCTCGTCGATGGCGGCGCGAGGAACACTCTTGCGCGCACGGAGCGCGCGGCGCAGGCGACGCGTGCGCACGGCCTGCGCCAAGTCCGCGCCCAGGGAGGCGAATAGGGTACGGGTGCCGGAGAGATGAGACTCTGCCGCCGCGCCGGCGTAGCGGTCGACTTCCCGCAGCGTGGGCGCGTCGAGCCCGAAACGCTCCTGCAGCCGCGCACGCACCTCCACGAGCCGCTCGCCGGCCCGGCGCAGGTCGAGAGCGTGGCCGCGCGTGTCGCGCGGGATCTGCATGTAAACGTAGCGCCCGAAGATGCCGCTCAGCGCGGTGACCATCATGCACACGTAGCTGACCGTCACGATCCCGTTGAGTTTGAACGCCGTGTGGAGCGTGATGAGCAGGGGCCCCATTACGCCGAAGAAGATGTGCACGTCGAGCCAGCGGCTCAGCCGCCCGAACCGGAGTCCGAGCGTCCCGCGCTTGCGCGCGGAGTACAGCAGCAGGAGCAGGATCATCGCGCTCCCCACCACGCCCAGGCCGTGGCTCCAGACGCCACCCGGCTTGAACGCCGTGTGCATATCGACGTGCGGGCGCTCCGAGAGCGGCGTGGCGTAGTACGGGACCCCGATGAACGCGGCCACGACGACGAAGCCGAGGCCGACACCGTAGAGCACGTGCATGAAGATCTGGAACGACGAGCGTTTCATTGCGATCCAAACTTGGTTTCGATTTCCACGCCGAGTCGGCGCAGCAACGCCGTCGGCACC
>JAOTVO010000073.1 GCA_029863355.1 Candidatus Krumholzibacteriia bacterium | reverse complement strand
CGTCGCGCATGCGCTGGGCGATGGCGCTGCTGTGCCGCTTCATCCACACCACGCACCACGTGATGAGGCCGGCCGCGCTGACCAGCACGGCGGCGTCGAAGAGCTCCTGCCCCATGCCCGACACCGCTTCCGATATCGCGCCGGCGCCGAGGGCCACCAGGCCGGCGCCGACGACGCCGAGGGCGAGGCCGGTCCACACCCAGGGGGCGCGGCCGCGCAGGCCGCGCGTGGCGGCGAGCACGACGCCGAGGATCAACGATATTTCCAGAACTTCCCTGAAGATGATAATGGCGAGCGACAGCATCGAATCGGATTCCTTTCCAGTGCTTGAGTGTTGTGATGTCTATTTCTTGTTCTTGTCATCGGGAACGGTCTTGGCCACGAGCACACCCTGCGCAGTCTCCGGGTGGAACTCGCCGAAGAAGGTGTACTCGCCCGGCTTGAGCGGACCGACGTACACCGTGATCTTTCCGCCGCCTTTGACGATCTTTTCCCGGTTGAAGTCGTAGCTCTCGAACTCTTCCGGCGTCGCGTCGAGATTCTCGACGCGAAGCTTGATCTTCCGTCCCGCCGGCACCAGGAGCCGCTCAGGGTGGAAGCGGTGATCGCGAATCTGGATGACGTAGACATCCTTGATCTCCGGCACCGCGTCGGCCACCACGACCGCGCTGTCGCCGGATGCCGGACGCTGATCCGCCTCCGCGCGCTGCACGTCGGCCTCTGCGCCTTGCGGCAGCATCAGCAGCGCGGCCGCCACGAGCACGCATGCGCCAACCCCCGGCGTGCATCGGGCCCCCTTCCTCATTGCCCGACGAACCTCCTCCTGGGCCGACCGATGCGGCCCCGCTTGAATTAGGCGCTCCTAACTACGGCGGGTGTTTTTTGGAGGCCGCGTATTAGGCATCCCTAACTAAGGCCTTCAAAAAAACCGCCGCAGATGCTTCCCGGAGACCCTTTGTTAGGTGTCCCTAACTGCCGCCTCCAAAAAATCGGGGATGGTTCCCCACACGGGCGCCGGTATATTAGACAAGCCGCTCGGCAATGTCAACCCGGTTTTTTTCGAGCCGCCGACGCTTTTTGCGACGCCTGGGCGGCTCCGCTATGCCCCGGCGCTTTCCACAAGCGCCTTGAGCTTCTTCATGTCTTCCCAGCACGGCTTCTTGAACTCGGGGTTACGCAAGAGCGCGGCCGGATGATAGGTGGAGACCACCGGGATCCCCTCGTATTGATACTCGCCCGTGCGCAACGCGGCCAGCGGTGCGTTGGTGCGCAGGAGCCACTGCGCCGCTATGCGTCCCAGCGCGCAGATGGCGCGCGGCTGGATCAGCGCAATCTGCCGCTTGAGGTAGTCCTCGCAGCAGCGCACCTCGCTCTCCTGTGGATCGCGGTTGTTGGGCGGACGGCACTTGAGGATGTTGGTGATGTAGACCGCCTCGCGCCGCAGCGCCATCGCCGCGAGGATCTTGTTGAGGAGCTGCCCCGCCCGCCCCACGAAGGGCTCGCCCTGGCGGTCCTCGTCGCGGCCCGGCGCCTCGCCGATGAACAGGATCTGCGCGCGCGGGTCGCCGACGCCGAACACGGTCTGCGTGCGCGCCTCGTGGAGGGCGCAGCGCGTGCACGCCGCCACCTCCGCGCGCACCGCCTCCAGCTCCGTGAGATCGCTCGCTCGCACCTCGCCCAGCGGCGCCGCCCCCCCGCTTCTCGCTCCCCCGTTCTCCGCACCGCCGCTCGCGCCCATGTGCACGCTGCGGATGCCCTTGCGCTCGAGCGAGCGCAGGAGGGCCAGCGCCTGCCGGCGGACATCGGTCGAGGGTTCGCGGGGGTCGGCCATCGCGACGCATTATAGCGGCGCGGGCGCCCACCTGCTAGAATTACCAGACGCCGAATGGGTCAACCTCGAGGTTTGATCGAGTGTCACCGCGTCGGTCAGCCATACTCGTCCTGACGTGCGCCGCGCTCGCCCTGCCCCCCGTCGCGGCCCCGGCGGAGCCGTCCCCCCCATCCACCGTCGCCGACTCGCTCTTCGCCCTCTCCGACTGGGAATCTGTCCTCACGCTGGTGCCCGAGCCGCTCCGCGAGGCCTCCGCACGCGGGGACTCGACCCTGGTCGGCGCGCTGCACGTGGTCCGCGGGCGAGCCCTCTTCGGTCTCGGCGACGCGCGCGGCGCGGAGGCGGCACTGCGGCTGGCGGCCGGGATCGCCGAGGCGCAGCAAGACACCGTCACCTGGCAGACGGCGCTGGGCTTCCTGGGGCTCACGCTGGGCGTGCAGGGCCGCTGGGGAGAAGCGCTCGCGGCCAACGAGCGGCGCCTGGTGCTCGCTACCGCCACGCACAACGCGGTGAGCGAGGCGTGGGCGCGCGTCGGCATCGCCTACGTACTTCTCCTGCAAGGCGACTACGACCCGGCGCGGGAACACTACGCGCGCGCCGCCGAGTTCTTCCGCGCACAGGGGATGCGCCGCGAAGAGCTGAGCCCCTTGGTCGGCCTGGCGCGCATGCGTCTCGACCGCGGCGAGATCGACGCGGCGCGCGAGGCCTACCGGCGCGTGCTGCAGGTGGCGCGGGAGATCGGCGATCCCGACCAGGAGGGGCACGCGCTCAACAACCTGGGGACGCTCGAGTTCGTGCACGGCGACATGGCCGTGGCGGCGGCGTACTTCGAGCGCGCCTACGCGCTGCGCCTGGGCCACGGCGACTACTACGAAGCCATCACGCCGGCCAGCAACGTGGCCCGGGCGCGCGTCGCGCTGGGGCAGCTCGACGACGCCGCGCGCATCCTGCTGGACGCCGAGCAGGTCTGCGTCGCCCAGGGATACGCCGACCTCCTCGCCGTCGTGCTCAACGAGGTGGGTACGCTGCGCCTGGCGCAGGAGCGGCCCGGGGCGGCCGCCGCGGTCTTCCGCCGCACGCTCGCGTTGGGCGAGGCGCTCACCCATGTGGGGCGCGACGAGGCGATTCTCGGCCTGGGAACCGCGCTCATGCTGCGCGACAGCTGCGCCGCCGCCATCCCCATTCTGGAGGGGGCGCTCGCCGCGCGGAACCAGGTTCGAGTGGTCGATCGCACCCTCATCGAGCTCCGCCTCGCCCGGTGTCTACGGGCGGTGGGGCGAGCCGACGCGGCGCTCCCGCGCGCGCTCGCGGCGGAGGCGTCGAGCGCACGGACCGGGGACCGCGTGGTGCGCCCGGTCGCGCTGGCCGAGGTGAGCCAGTGCTACCGCGCGGTCGGCCGGCTCGACGAGGCCGAGCGGGCGTGCCGGGAGGCCATCGAAGCCTTCGCCGCCGGGCGGGGGGCGACGAGCGAAGAAATCTGGCGCGAGGCCATCGGCCAGGCGACGAGCGCGCCTCTGGTCGACGCGTGCCGCGTCCTCTTCGAGCACCCGCCCGGGGCGTCGCCCGATGAGCGCAACCGGCGGGCGTACGATGCCATCCAGCGCTTCAAGGCACGCACCCTCATCGAGCGAATCACCGACCCGCGCCGGCGCGGAGAAGGGGAAACGGCGCTCGCCGCGGCCGGCTCGATCGCGCTCGGCGAGGTGCAGGAGTCGGTCCTGCGCCCGGGGGAAGTCGCACTCGACCTGGCCACCGGCCGGGACGCGACATTGCTCTTCGCCATCACCCGCGACACGTGCGTGGCGGCCGCGCTTCCGGGTTTGCGTTCGCCGCTGGCGGCAAAGGTGGCGCTCTTTCGGAGCGCGCTGGCGCGCGCGGCGGCGGGCAGCCCCTCGCGCTACGAAACTACCGCTATGCAGCGCGCGCTGGGCACTGCCATACTCGGCGACGTGGCCGGCGTGCTCGCCGGCGCGTCGCGCATCTATGTGATCCCCGACGCGTACCTCGCGGCGATCCCCTGGGGCGCGCTGGTTCCGCCCGGCGACACCGAACCGCTCCTCGCGCGCGCCGAGGTGGTGACGGTACCCTCCATGTCGGCGCTCGCCTTCCTGCGCGAGCGATCGCGCCAGCGGCGCCCGACGGGAGAAACCGCCATGCTGGTGCTGGCCCCACCAACGGAGGCCGCGCTCGCCGGGATCGCACGCGAGGTACGCTACCTGCGTTCGCGGTTCGAGGGGGTCGAAGTCGCGCGCGGCCTGCCGGGCGGCGCCGCGGGACTCGCCCTCGCCGCCGCGGGATGCGGGGTGCTGCACATCGCGGCCCACGCCGAGGCCAACGACGAAAAGCCGTGGCAGTCGTCGATCGACCTGGGCGGTCCGGGCGCGGCGAGCGACGATGGAGCGCCGGCCGGCCGCGGCACCCGGTACGGGGTGGACGACGGGGGCTTGCTGCGCGCCAGCGACATCGCCGCGCTGCGACTGGGCACGCGGCTCGCCGTCCTCTCCGGCTGCGAAACGGCCTCCGGCCGGGCGACGAGTGGCGAGGGGGTCCTCGGACTCACGTCGGCCTTCATGAGCGCCGGGGTGCCCGCCACGGTGGCCACGCTCTGGCCCGTGGAGGACCGGGCAACCGCCCGCATGATGACCCGGTTCTACGACGCCCTCGGCGCGGGCGCCGACCCCGCCGCCGCCCTTCGCGCGGCGGCCCTGGCGGAGCGGTCGCGGGGCGGCCAGATCGACGCCTCGCTCTGGGCCGCCTTCGTGCTGGTAGGGGCGGCCGACGAGCCGGTCGCACTGAGCCTTCGCGCCAACCCCGGATGGCCGCCGATGGTCCTCCTATTGGGGATTCTCGCCCCGCTGGTGGGGGTGGCCCTGGCGTTGGCCTGGCTGAGGCGTCGCCGGCGCCTCGATTATCGGTGAAATCGTATGTGATTCCGGAGGGGGTTCTGTGTCCTATGGGGTAGGAGAGCAATTCCGCGACGCCAGCGATGAGGATCTCGTCCGGCGTTACCTGGCCGCCCCGGACAGCCCGGGCGGTCGGGCGGCCGCCTCGGCGGTGCTCGGCCGGTACCAGAACGCGCTCTACCTGTGGTGCTTCCGCTACGTCAGAGACCACGAACGAGCGCTGGACCTGGTGCAGGACACCATGATGGTTGCCTTCGAGCACATGGGCGGCTTCGCGGGTCGGGCACGCTTCTCCTCGTGGCTTTTCGCGATCGCTCGCAACCGTTGCCTCAACGCGATTCGCCGCGTTCGCCTGCTCGATGACGGCGAGGACGCGCTGGACGCCGTCGCCGAGCCCGGCCCGAGTCCGCACCAGAGCATGGTGGAGACCGAAGACGAGGAGCGTATCTTGCGCCTGATTCGTGACGAACTCGACCCCATCGAACAGCGTGCCCTGTCGCTGCGCTGTTTCGAGCAATTGCCCGTGGACCACATCACGCGCATGCTCGGCGTGGAAGGGGAGACGGGCGCACGCACCGTGTTGCAGTCGGCGCGCCGGAAGCTGCGCGCGGCGATCTCGCGCGAGGACCAGGGACACGGAGGAGGGAGAATCAGATGAGCCAGCACGACCACGAAACGCACGCCTGCATCGACGTCGAGGCGCTTGGCGCCGTTCTTGAGCTCGCCGCGGACCACCCCGTCCGCGGGGAAGCCGAAGCCTGCCCGCGTTGTGCCGCGAGGCTGGAGGCGTACCGCGAGTTTCTTTCCCAAGCGGAGGTTGAAGGGGCCCGCGAGGCGGACGCCCGCGTGCGCCTGGACGCCTTCCGCGCGGCGCGCATCGACGCGCCCGTGCTCCGTAGCGCCGGCGAGGCGCCGGGCCGCTTGGGGACCTGGTGGAAGCGGCTCGGGGAGAGCCGCGCGCTGCGCCCCGCGCTGGTCGCCGCCGCGGCCGTGCTGGTCGCCGCCGCGGTGTGGTGGCAACCCTGGGAGTCGCCGGCGCCGGTGCTCCGCGGTGGCGGGCAGGACGCCGGGTTCGCTATCGAGTCGGTGCGGCTAGCCGGCGGCGCGCTCGACGTCGCGTGGTCGGCGTTCGCGGGAGCCGACGCCTACGAGGTCCGCCTGTTCGCCATGGATCTCACCGACGTCGCGCGCTTCGGCCCCGTGGCCGAGACGCATCTGTCCATCCCGGTCGACGACATTCTCTCGCGCGCGCCGGGCGAACGCTCCCTGCTCTGCAGCGTGGCCGCGCTGAGCGCCGGAGACGAAGTCGCCGTCTCCACTCCCGAGCCGGTCGACCTGCGCTAGCGCCTCCGGGCTAGCCCGTGGCGCGGGGCTTCCACGAGGTGCCCAGCGCGATGGCCACCAGCGCCAGGTTGGTACACCCGCGCGAGAACCCCTCCGCGGTGACGCCCGCGATCGTCCCCGTGTACGAGGCGACCACCGCCAGGACGAAGCCCACGACGGACGCAACAATCAGCAGCTTGACGATACCAGACATGGTCTCTCCTTCCGGTTCTGCCCTAGCCCCCGCCACCTTCCCCACCGAGTGACGCCATGATCGCCGCGAAGCGCGGATGCTCGCGCAGCGGATCCAAGTCGACGTCCTGTTCGATCCATTCCGCGTGCGCGAACCCGCACCCCACCGACCGCTCCAGATAGTCCAGCGCTTCTTCGATCCGCCCCGAGCGAGAGTAGGAGCAGGCCACCCCGTAGACTGTGTACGGGTCGTTGGGATCCGCCGCGTACGCCCGGTCGGTCCACTCCAACCCTTCGTCGATGCGCCCCAGCTCGATCAGCGTGGCGGACTTGAGGTAGATGGAGCGCACGTCGCCCGGGTTGAGCGCGAGGTGCCGGTCGAGGTTGCGAAGCGCGACGTGGTACATCGCCTCCGCCTCCGCCATGCGGCCGAGCGCGCGGTAGGTGAAGCCGAGCAGGTTGGCGGTCTGCGTGTTCTCGGGATCGACTTCGCAGGCGCGCTCGTAGTACTGCGCGGCCTTCTCCTTCTCGCCGCGCGCGAAGCACGTGCGCGCGTAGTAGTAGTAGGCCTCGAACAGGCGCGGGTTGAGCCGGATGGCCTCATCCAGCTCCTTCCCGGACTCCTCGTGCCGGGCTGCCAGCGAGAGGGCCAGGCCGCGGGCCGCGTGCGCCTCGGCCAGCAGCGCGTCGAGCTCCAGGGCCCGCTCGCTCGCTGCCAGCGCCTTGGTGACGTTCTCCTGCCGGTGATCGAAGTACCAGTACAGCCAGCTGTGGCAGTCGGCGAGCCCCGCGTAGGCGCGCGCGAAATCCGGGTCCTCCTCCGTCGCGCGCGCGAACATGTCGATCGCGAAACCGATGTTCTGCCGGCTGGGCTGGCCGAAGAAGCTGCGCCCCCGCAGGTAGTAGTCGTACGCCTGGACGTCCTTTGTCGAGCGACGCTCGAGCGCGCGCCGGTCCTTCTCCGACAGCTCGACCTGCAGCTCGCGCGCCATCGTCTGTGCGATTTCATCCTGGATGGCGAACACATCCTCGATATCTCTGTCGAATCGCCCCGACCAGATGTGGAAACCGGTGGCGACGTCGACGAACTGTCCCGTCACGCGCAGGCGCTTGCCTGCCTTGCGCACGCTGCCCTCGAGCAGCGCGTCCACGCCGAGCTTGCGCCCGATCTCGCGCGCGTCCTCGTTGCGCCCCTTGTACGCGAACGACGAGGTGCGCGCGACGACCTCCAGCCCCTCCACGCGGGTCAGCGCGTTGATGATCTCCTCGGCGATCCCGTCGCAGAAATACTCCTGGTCGCGCTCCGGGCTCATGTCGGCGAAGGGCAGGACCGCGACCGAGGGCCGCAGCTCCTTGTCCCGCGAGCCGAACACCGCGAGCGGCGATTCCAGGTCCGTGAGCATCTCGCCCAGCGATTGATAGCGCTCGTCCGGGTCCTTGGCCAGCGCCCGCTCCACGACGCTAACCAGCGCGCGGGGGACTTCGCCGCGCAGCTCGCCGAGCGGTTTGGGGTCCTGATTGAGGATGGCGTAGATCGAGGCCTCGGCGTATTCGCCCGGGAAAGGAGCGCGCCCCGTGAGCATTTCGTACAGGCACACCCCGAGCGACCAGATGTCCGAGCGGTGGTCGATCTCGTCGCCGCGCGCCTGCTCCGGCGACATATAAGCGGCGGTGCCGGCGGAGAGGATCCCGCTGCGCTCGAGATCGGCGGGAAGGCCGCAGAGTCCAAAGTCGAGCACCGTGGCGCGCCCGGCGGCCGTCACCATGATGTTCGACGTCTTGACGTCGCGGTGTACCACGCCCCTGCCGTGCGCGGCCTCGAGTCCGTGTCCCACCTGGGTAGCGATGCGCAGCGCCTCGTCGACGGGGAGCGGCCCGCGCGCCACCTTCTCCGCCAGTGTCTCCCCCTCCAGGAGGGCCATGGCAATGTAGGGGTGCGGCCCCTCGACATCGGCGTCGTAGACCGCGCAGATGTTCGGGTGATCGAGCGCGGCCGCCGCTCGCGCCTCGCCGAGCAGCCGGCGGCGCGTGTCCGGCTCGTCGAGGAGCTCGCCGCGCAACAGCTTGAGCGCCACCAGCCGGCCCAGCCGCGTATCCTCCGCGCGGTAGAGCACACCCATCCCCCCCTCGCCGAGCGCCTCCAGAATCCGGTAGTGGGCGACCGTCCGTCCGATCATGGCCGCTCCTGCGCTCGTCCGCGGATGTTCGCGTGCGTTTGCGCAAGCGCGAGTACGCGCCGCGCGATCTCGCGCTTGCTCTCCGGCGCTGCGCTCTCGTAACGCACACCCGACGCGTCGAAGACGGTGACGACGTTGGTCTCATGGGCGAAGGCGGCGCCCTCGGTGAGCGGATTGTTGACCACGATGAAGTCGCAGTGCTTGCGGTGCAGCTTCGCCAGCGCACGCCGCTCCACGTCGCCGGTCTCCAGCGCGAAACCGATCAGCACGCGCGCGCCCTTGTCCTCTCCCAGGTCGGCCAGGATATCCTCGGTGGGCGCGAGCTCGAGCGTCCAGCGCTCACCGCTCCCGCGCTTGTGCTCGAGCGACGCCTCCGGCCGGAAATCGCTCACCGCCGCGGCCATCACCAAGACGTCGCACGCGGCGTAGGCGTCGCGCAGCGCGCGCGCCATTTCCGATCCCGTCCGCACGCGCACCAGGCGCACCCCGTGCGGGGCGGGCACGGTGACATTAGCCGCTACCACGGTGACCTCGGCGCCCAGGTCGCGCGCCGCTTCGGCCATGGCGAAGCCCATGCGCCCGGTGGACCGGTTACGAACGACGCGTACCGGGTCGATGTCCTCCTCGGTGCCGCCCGCACTCACCAGCACGCGCACTCCGCGCCACGGCGACGAGAGGAGTTGCTCGACCGCCGCGAAGATCGTCTCGGGCTCCGCCATGCGCCCCGTGGCCTCGTAGCCGCAGGCCAGGTCGCCGGCCTCCGGCGGCACGACGCGATAGCCGCGCTCGGAGAGCGCGCGGAGATTCGCCTGCGTGGACGCGTTCTCCCACATGACGTCGTTCATGGCCGGCGCCAGCAGCACCGGTCCGGCGAACGCGGATACGACGGTGGCCAGGAGGTCGTCTGCCCGTCCGTGTGCGTAGCCGGCGATGGAGTTGGCCGTGGCCGGGGCGACCACGATGAGGCCGGGCCACTTGGCGAGGTCGATGTGCTCGATGGGAGAGACGGCGCCCGAGGACGCACCTTTACCTTCGAAGAGATGGACGCGGACGGGGTGCTCGGAGAGCGATTCGAATGTAAGCGGGGTGACGAACTCGGTGGCGGCCTCGGTCATCACGACTTTCACGTCGGCTCCCGCACGCTTGAGCACGCGCAGCAGGAGCACCGCCTTGTAGGCGGCGATTCCCCCGGTCACACCGAGCAGGATTCTCTGACCGTCCAGCGCCATGAGAGCGGATCGGCACGGCGAGCCGGCGCGGGCCGCGGTACGGCAGGCGCTATTCGCTTTCGTCGAAGAGGCTTCTCGGCTTCGCGTCGGCCTCGACGTACTGGTACTCGATCTGGCCGTGTATCAGTCGATCCACCGCGGAGGTCGTGGGCTTGAAGTCCTCCTCCGCCTCCGCGCCGCGTATGACGAGCGCGTTGAGGCGCCGAGCCTCCTTGGCCATCACCCGCACCGCCTCGTAACGGTTGGGGATCCGGCCGGTCACTTTCTCGATGATGACGAGTTTCTGCGCCCTGGTCGCCATGAGCCGATTCTCCTTCTTTTTTTTTCGGCGCCCACCCCGGGGCGGGCTCAGCGCTCGCGGTCGGATCCCGGCTTCTGCCGGTCGCGGCGGCAGCGCTCCGCCGTGATGATGGCCCGGACCGCAGTCACGGTGCGCTCCAGGTCGTCGTTCACGACGACATAATCGTAATTTACAGAACCACTTATCTCGCTCTTGGCGTTCCTGAGGCGAGTCTCGAGGTCGCTTTCGGACACCTCTCCCCGCTGGCGCATGCGCTCTTCGAGGATCTCGGGGGACGGCGGTAAGATAAAGACCGTCACGGCGCCGGGAAAGGCCCTTTGTACACTATCGCCCCCCTGGATGTCAAGGTTGAGGATGACGTCGCGCCCCTCGGCGAGCGCCTGGTCCACGAAGCGCCGCGGGGTCCCGTAGAGCTCGCCGTGCACGTCCGCCCACTCGACCAGCTCGCGCGCCTTC
>JAOTVO010000309.1 GCA_029863355.1 Candidatus Krumholzibacteriia bacterium | reverse complement strand
CCGCACGGTGGCGCGGATGAACACGGAGGTGTGCACCATCCTCGAGCCGCGGCGCGGCATGCCGCCGGAGGTGGCTCACCGGATGTGGTGCTGCATGTCCACGTCGCTCACCGGCACGTTCGTGCCCTTCCACCTGGGGATCACGAGCGTGGAGCCCCACTATGCGACGGCGGGCGGCCGTTACGATCCCGGGTCGGCCTACTGGCTGTTCACGGAGCTGGCGAAGCTGGTCGACTGCCGGTACCGCGCGTGCGCGGAGGTCGTCCTGAGCCGGTGGGCCTCGTTCGAGAAGGAGACCCTGCCGGCCCTGGCCGCCGTCGAGAATCGCCTCGCCGGCGCCGGCCTGACCGAGGCGGTCGAGGCCCTCACGGCGTTCGACGAGCAGCGCGCGGCCGAGGCGATCCGGGTTCTCCAGGAGCTGCTGGTCGAGGTGAAGACGCGGGCGTTCTTCGAGGATTTCTAACGGCAACTCTGCCACTCACGCGAGTACACCCATGCCCACATTCCGTCAACGTGTCGTCACCGCGATGGGGAACATCAGCCCGCTGGTGATCCTCTTTTTCGTGTGCGTCCTGTGCTCCCTCCTGACCTTCGTGATTCCCGGCGGAGAGTTCGACCGCACGACGGTCGAGATCATGGGTCACCTCCGGTCGATCGTGGTGCCGGGCTCGTTCCACCACGTGCCCAGCGTGCCGCAGGGATTCCAGGAGCTGTGGACCGTGTTCATGCGGGGCGCCGTCGAAGCGGCGGACCGCTCGTTCGTGATCCTGCTGTCGGCGGGCGCCATGACCGCGGTCATCGCCACCGGCGCCATCGATGCGGGGATCCATGTGATCGTGCGGCGGACGCGCTCTTTCGGCATCGCCTTCATCCCGATCATCGTGTTCGCGCTCGGCGCGTGCGGGGCCACCTTCGGGATGTACGAGGAGGCGATCCCGTTCATCCTCGTCATCACGCCGCTGATGCTGACGATGGGGTTCGACTCGATGTCGGCAGTCTTCGTCATGTACTGGAGCATCGCCGTCGGCTTCGCGTGCGGCATCACCAACCCCTACACGGTCACCCTCGGCCAGGCCTTGGCGGGGGTCCCGCTCTACTCCGGCTCCGGATATCGCGTCTTCTGCTTCTTCGTGATGATGAGCATCACCAGCGTCGTCATCATGCGCTATGCCACCCGGGTGCATCGTGACCCGGCGCGATCGCTCTCGGCGGAGGAGGATGTCGCGAATCGCGTGCGGCTTCGCGCCTCGCCCGAGGCGTCGACCGCGGCCCCGATGACGCGCCGCCGCGTGCTCGGCCTGCTGGCCCTGCTGGCCGGCTTCGTGATCCTCATGATCGGCCTGCTGCGCTACGACTGGGGCTTCATGGAGATCGGGAGCCTGTTCTTGTGGATGGGGATCGTCGTGCCCGTGGCGGGCGGCCTTTCGGTCAAGGAAATGATCGAGAAGAACATCGAGGGGATGAAGAGCGTGATGATCGCGGTGATCATGATGAGCGCCGCGCAGATCATCTACTTCATCCTCCACGACGCGCGCATCCTGGACACCATCCTGAACTTCTTCGCGGGCTACCTGACGCGCGTGCCGGCGGTCGTGGTGGCCTTCGTGATGTTCGGAACGAGCGCGTTCATGGCGGCGCTTCTCGGCAGCGCGTCCGGCACCGCTGCGACCGTCATGCCGATCCTCGCGCCGCTGGCCGATGTGCTCCATTTCTCGAAACAGATCGTCGTGCTGGCCTTCCAGATGGCCAGCGGGGCCTTCAACTTCTGGATGCCCTGGGACGGAATCGCCTTCGCCATCTGCTCGATGGCCGGCGTGAACTTCTTCAAGTACATCAAGGCCTCGGCGAAATTCGCGGTGCTCATCTACGTCCCCACCGCGCTCCTGCTTCTCGCACTGGCCGTGACGCTGGACTACCAGTAAGTGCAGGTGGCTCCAAGAGCCAATCGGCCGCTCTTCGGATCCCAGCGCGGGCCCGATTCCCCCCTCGCCGCCTGTCTCCCATAGCCCCTGGGTATCGGACGTACCGAAGACGCAGCCGGTATTACCCATGCTCTTCTTCACTCTCCTTCCGCAGCCGGTGTGCCGATAACCCGACCGCTGACCCCTCCAGCTCCGTGGATTCCGACGCGAGTGCCGTTGCAGGCTTCGACGCGGCACTGCGCGCGAGGACTCATATGCCGCCCGCTTCTGCGGCGACATTCGAACGTGAAACGCTCGGCCGCGACCGAGCTTCCCTACGCAAGTCCGTTGCCAGCCGACTCGTGTACTCGCTCGGCAAAGATCCCGCCACGGCGACGTCGCGCGACTGGTTTCACGCCACGGCGCTCGCCGTTCGCGATCGGCTGATCGAGCGGTGGATGGACACCACGCGCAGCGACGAGCAGCGCCAACCGAAGCGCGTCTACTACCTGTCGATGGAATTCCTCACGGGACGGCTCCTGTCGAACAGCCTGCTGAACATCGGCCTGGACGAGGAACTCCGGGCGGCGTTGGCCGATCTCGAGGTGGAGCTCGATGATCTCCGGGCGGTCGAACAGGATGCCGCGCTGGGAAACGGCGGACTGGGTCGGCTCGCGGCCTGCATCCTCGATTCGATGGCGACGCTGTCGCTGCCAAGTTTCGGCTACGGAATCCGCTACGAGTACGGCATCTTCTTCCAATCGATCGAGCAAGGCGCACAGGTTGAGTATCCCGACACGTGGCTGCGGTATGGCAACCCCTGGGAGCTGGCACGGCCGGAGGTACTGGTCCCGGTGCGCTTCGGAGGCCGCGCGGTGCCGTTCACCGACCCGCTTGGACGTCTTCGATTCCACTGGGTGGACACCGATTCGGTCTTCGCCATGGCGTGCGACACGCCCGTGCCGGGCTACAACACCGGCACGGTGAACAATCTGCGCCTCTGGTCGGCAAGGGCGACGCGCGACTTCAATCTGCAGCACTTCAACGAAGGCAACTACTTCAAGGCGGTCGAGCAGAAGACCGAATCCGAGAATCTCTCGAAGGTCCTGTACCCCGACGACTCGACGCAGGTTGGGCGCGAGCTGCGGCTGAAGCAACAGTACTTCTTCGTCTCGGCCTCCCTCCAGGACATCGTCCAGCAGTTCCTCGACACGCACGACCGTTTCGACACGTTTGCGGATCGGGTGGCCATCCAACTGAACGACACGCATCCGGCCGTCGCCATTCCGGAGCTGATGCGGCTGCTGCTCGACGTTCACGACCTGGATTGGGACCGGGCGTGGGACATCACCCGGCGGACCTTCGCGTACACAAACCAC
>JAOTVO010000128.1 GCA_029863355.1 Candidatus Krumholzibacteriia bacterium | reverse complement strand
CTTCGGCCAGAACCTCGGCGAACGCTACGTCCTCTACAAGAAGTTCATGGCCTTCGCCTGGGGCAACGGCGGCCGCATCCTCGACGACGGCGGCAAGGTGGTCGTCGACGGTCCGGAGACGCTGGAGGCCCTCGAGTTCTACCACTCGCTGGCGCCCTACGCCCTGCAGGAGAAGCAGGAGGTGCTCGACCACTACTTCAAGACGGGCAAGCTCGGCATGCAGATTTCGGGCGCGTGGAACCTGCGCAACTACCGCCTGGAAGCGCCCGGGCTCGATTACGGCGTGGCGCTCGTGCCGCGCCCGGCGCCCGGACGGGGCACGCACGCCAGCTTCGCCGGAGCGGAGATGTTGGTCGTCTTCCGCGGCTCGAAACAGCGCGAGACCGCGCTCGCGCTGGCGCGCTTTCTCCAGGGCTACGAGCAGGCCAAGGCGCTCTCGCTGGGCGCCGAGAGCGTCTTCCCCGCGCACGTAGGCGCGCTCGCGGACTCCGCCTTCACCGCCGACGCCAGGGTGCGCGTGTTCGTCGAGCAGGCGCTCACCAGCCGCACGCCGCCCGCCCATCCCGGCTGGGTCGAGATGGAGGACATCCTGAACCGCGCCATCGAGGAGACGCTATACGGACGCCGCGCGCCGCGCTGGTGCCTGGAGAGCGCCGCCGCGGAGATCCGCTCGATCCTCGAGAAGTATGAGCGCCGGTCGTAGCCTCGCCGCCGCCCGAGCCGGGCTCCCGCCGCAGGCGGTGCTGCTCCTGCCCTGGGCGCTCGTCTACGCCGCCTTCTTCGTCTTCCCTTTCGTCTTTTCCTTCGTCCTGGGGTTCATGCAGTACAACCCGCTCAACGTGGGCGCGAGCCGCTTCGTCGGCCTCGAGCAGTTCGCGCGCCTGGCCGGCGACCGTGACTTCCTGCAGGCGCTGCGCAACACGCTACTCTTCGTGGCGGGCACCGTGCCCGTGACCACCGTGGCCGCGCTCGCGCTGGCGCTGCTCATGCGCGCGCCCATGCCGGGCAAGGATCTGTTCAAGGCGGCGCTCTTCCTGCCCTCCATCCTCTCCATGGTGGTGGTGGCCCTGCTCTTCAAGCTATTCTACGCGCCGGGCGGCGCGCTCAACGCGGCGCTGGCGCACCTGGGCGTGGGCATGCACGGCTGGCTCACCGACCCGCGCACGGCGCTGCCGGCGATCATGGCCATGGACGTGTGGGCCGCGGTGGGCTACTACGCCATCATCTTCTACGCCGCCTTCACCGCCATCCCGCGCGATCTCTACGAGGCCGCCGAGCTCGACGGCGCCGGCGCGTGGGCGTCGCTGCGCCACGTTACCCTGCCGCTCATCCGGCCCACGCTCGCCTTCGTCCTGGTGATCAACACCATTCGCTCCTTCCAGGTGTTCGTGGAGGTGTTCGTGATGACGCAGGGCGGCCCCCTCGGCGCCACCAACACGCTCGTGCTGCACCTCTACGAGACGGCCTTCCGGCGCCTCGACTACGGTTACGCGAGTGTCATCGCCTACACGGTCTTCGTCCTGTCGGGCGTCTTCTCGGTGATCGCGATCCGGCGGCTGCGCCCGCAGGTGGGGCCGGAGGGAGCGCGATGAAGCCGGCCCGGGCGCTGCGGTTCCTGGCGCTGCTCGTCATCGTCGCCGCGATGGCGTATCCGCTGGCGTGGATGCTCGCCCTGTCTCTGCGCACGCCCGACGGAACGAGCCTGCGCTTCTACCGCGACGTATGGCAGGCGGGGCCGTTCGACCGCTACTTCCTCAATAGTGTGGTGGTGACGGGGGCGGTTCTGGCGGGCAACATCGTCGTGTGCGCCATGGCGGGCTACGCCTTCGCCCGCCACCGCATCCGCGGCGGGCGCGTGCTCTTCTTTCTCGTGATCTCGACCATCATGCTGCCCAAGCAGGTGATACTGGTGCCGATGTACATCCTCATGCAGAAGCTCGGCCTCATCGACACCTACTGGGCCCTGACGGTGCCGTTCATCGCCGACCCCTTCAACATCTTTCTCATTCGCCAGTACCTCGCCTCCATCCCGCCGGACTGCGAGGAGGCGGCGCGCCTGGAGGGCGCGGGCGAGATGACCATCCTCTTCCGCGTCGTCATGCCCATGATCAAGCCGGCTCTGGCCGTGGTGGCCATCCACACCTGCCTGACGAACTGGAACTCGTTCCTATTTCCCTTTATACTGACCGACAGCACGTCGATGCGCACGCTGCCCGTCGGTGTGGCCCTGCTGGCGCAGGGCGCGCACAGCATCGATTGGGGGCACCTCATGGCCGGCGCGGTGATCTCGGCGCTGCCCGTGATCGTGGCGTTCATGATCTTCCAGCGGAGAATCATCGGCGGGCTCACCTCGGGCATGACGCGGTAGGCCTCCGCGCGCCGTGGATTCCATGACGCATCCGCTCGCACACCTGCATAACCAGAGCGAATTCCTCGCCGCGGGACTGATGTCCGGCACCTCGATGGACGGGGTCGACGCGGCCATCGTGGGCATGGATGCCGACCCGGAAGCGCCGTGCGTCGTGCTGCGGGGGTTCGTCACGGTTCCGTACCCGGAGGCGCTGCGCGACCCGCTTTCCGACCTCGCCTTCGGCCAGCAAGCCACGGCGCAGGAGATCGCCGAGCTGCACACCGCGGTCGCCGTAGCCTTCGCGGGCGCCTTCCACGAGGCTTGCCGGCATGCGGGCGTGGACGCCGCGCGCGTGGACTTCATCGGCTGCCACGGGCAGACCGTCGCGCACGCGCCGCCGGGTCCCGGCGCGGGCGCCATCGCCGGCACGCTGCAGCTCGGACCGCCCACGATGGTGGCCGCGCTCACCGGCGTCACCACGGTGGGGGACTTTCGCTCGGGCGACGTGGCCCTCGGCGGGCAGGGGGCGCCGCTTTCGCCGCTCCCGGACTTTCTTCTACGCCGCAGCCGCGAGCACAGCCGCGCCATCCTCAATATCGGCGGGATCGCCAACGCCACCATCCTGCCGCGGGATTGCCGCCGGGAGGACGTCGTCGCCTTCGACACGGGTCCGGGCAACATGGTCCTCGACGGTCTGTATCGTGCCCTCTACCCGGGCAAAGGCGCGCACGATCCCGGGGGCGAGTCGGCCGCGCGCGGAAACCCCTCGCCGGAGCTGCTCGAGGAACTGCTCGCGCACCCGTATTTTTCGGCTCCGCCCCCCAAGTCGGCGGGGCACCGGGAGTTTGGCCCGCCCTTCGCGTGGGGGCTGCGCTCCCGCGCGCAAGCGCTGGGGCTCTCGCGCGACGACACGCTGGCCACGGCGGCGGCGCTCACCGTGGAGTCGGCGGCGCGCGCGCTGGCGGCGGCGCGGCCGGAGGAGCTCTTCGTGACCGGAGGCGGGGCGCACAACGCCGCGATCCTCTCCGGCCTCGCGCGCGCGCTCGAGGCGGCGGACGTCCGCCCCATCGACGCGCTCGGGATTCCGGGCGACGCCAAGGAGGCGGTGGACTTCGCCCTGCTGGCCCGCGAGACCGTGCTGGGCCGTCCCAACGTGTTGCCCCGCGTGACGGGCGCGGCCCGCGCGCTGGTGCTCGGTGCCATCGCCCTCGGGGGGCCGCGTTGAACGCCACGCGTGCACTCGCGCCGCGCCTGGCCATGCTCGTCGCGCTGGCGTGCGGTTGCGCCTCGCACGCGCCGCGCTACGCGGCGCGGCCGGGCGACGGTCCGGAGATTCGCGTGCTCGTCGACAACGGAGGTGGAGCCACCGTAAGCGCGCCGGGCGGCGTGCAAGTGCGCGCGGGCGGCGCCATGCTCCTGCGCGGTGACGCCGGGGTCGAGGTGCGCGCCGCGCGCCGGGGGACGACCGTGCAGGTGACGCTCTCTCCGGGCGGAGCGAGCGCCGCCGCCGAGGGGGCTGTGGAGCTAGCGCCGGCATCGGGGAGCGCGCTGCGCGTGTCCGGCGTGCCGTACGCGGGGCGCATCCGGCTGGTTCCCGACGGCGCTTCGGACCTGCTCGTGGTGAACGTGCTCTCGCTCGAGCGCTACCTCGAGGGCGTGGTGCCCCACGAGATCGGCGATCCCGGCCCCGAGGGCCATGCCGCCGTGCGCGCGCAGGCCATCGCGGCGCGCACCTACGCGATTGCGCGCATGGAAACGAGGCGCGAGGCGCCCTTCGACGTCCACGCGAGCGTGCTCGACCAGGTCTACCGCGGCGACGCGAAGCGCGGCGGGCTCGCTTCCTCGGCGGTCCGCGAGACGCGCGGGCAGGTGCTCGCGCACGGCGGCAAGCTGTGCGACACCTACTACTCGGCCACTTGCGGCGGCCACACCGCCGACATCCGGCGCGCGTGGCCGCAGCGCGAGAGCCGGTCCTACCTGCGGGGACGGCGCGACCGCGAGGAAGCGTCGGGCGCGGCGTTCTGTTCGTGGGTGCGCAACTTCCGTTGGCGCCAGTCCTGGAGCGGGCGCGAGCTGGGGGAGACGCTTCGCGTGACCCTGCCGCGCGAGCTCGGCGTGAGTGCCGCGCGCGTCGGCTCGCTGGTCGACCTGCGCGTGCGCGAGCGTGATCGCACGGGCCGCGTGCGGGTCCTCGACATAGAGACGACCGAGGGCGTGTTTCGCGCCGAGGGCGATCGCATTCGCTGGGTGCTCTCGCCGGACCCGTCGGCCGGACGCATCCTTCCCAGCACCATGTTTGCGGTCGAGCGCACCATGCGTGGGGGGCGAGCCGCCTTCGTGAGCCTCGCGGGCGGCGGCAACGGCCACGGCGTGGGCATGTGCCAGAACGGCGCCATCGGCATGGCGAGAAAGGGCTACTCCCATCGCATGATCCTAGCGCACTATTACCCGGGGGCGGAGATCGCCATCCGCTACTGATGCGACGGCGCGGGGGCGGCGGCGAGACCATGACCGCGTACGACGACATCCTCACTCCGGAAGTGCGCTTCCATCTCATCCGCAAGATGGAGCGGCACAAGGTGATCGCGCTCACCGGCCCGGCGCTCCTCGCCCACGAGCGCAAGTACCTCGAGTTCCACGACCTCGCCGGCGTGATTCTCTTCGAGCGCAACGTACAGAGCCTGGCGCAGGTGTCCGAGCTGATCGCCAGCGTGGCGGAGTGCCTCTCGGCCAGCGCGCTGGCGCCGCTGGTCGTGGCCGACCACGAGGGCGACCTCGTCGCCGAGCTGCGCCGCATCATCGGGGTGCCGCCCGCGCCGCTGGCCATCGCCGCCGCCGGCGACATCGACCTCGCTCGCGAGGTGGCGCGCGAGACGGGCGCCGCCATGCGCAAGTTGGGCATGAACGCCGTGCTCGCGCCCGTGGCTGACTGCTTCCTCGACGCGGCCAGCCCCATCACGGGGCTGCGCACGTTCGGGCGCGACCCCGAGCGCGTCGCCGCTTTCGTCGCCGCGACGGTGGAAGGCTTTCGCGAGGCGGGCATTGCTGCGTGCGCCAAGCACTTTCCCGGCCACGGCTCGACGGCCGAGGACTCGCACGAGACCCTTCCCGAGGTGCAGAAGACACTCGACGCGCTGCGCACGGAGGACCTGGTGCCTTTCCGCGCCGCCGTGGAGGCGGGCGTGGAGATGGTGATGATGTCTCACGTCGCCTTCCCCATGGACCGGGGAGAGATCGTGCCGGCGAGCTTCGACGGGCGCCTGGTCGGAGAGCTCCTGCGCGGGGAGATGGGTTTCGGCGGGGCGGTGATCACCGACGCGCTGGAGATGGCCGGGGCGCGCTGGTACGCGCACGATCGCTTCGGCGGCTTGTCCGGCGGCCTCGAGCGGCCGCTCCTGGCCGGCGTCGATCTCTTGCTGCACGCGCGGCCCATCCCCGAGCAGTTGCACGTGGAGGGCGAGTCCCAGCCCGTGATGTCGATCGAGGTGATGGAGACGATCGTCCGCACGCTGGAGAAGGTCGTCGATCGCGCGCGCATCGAGGAGAAGCTCGCCGAGACGGCGGCGGGCAACCCCGCGCTGCGCGCGCTCCTCGATCTCCTCGCGCGGTCCTACTCCCGCGTCGAGGCGCTGCGCCGGGTGCTGGCCGCGCCCGGGGGCACGGCCCGCGGTGGCGGCGGGCGGGGCAAGGTGATTCAGCTCGACGCCTACCCGTCCGTGCCCGCGGTGTATCGGGAAGTGGCGGAGCGCGCCGTGAGCGGACTGCGCGGATGGGACGACTACCGGCCCCTCCCGGCCAACGAGCCGCTCCTGCTCGTGCCCGTTTTCTATGCGCCCGGCGATTCCCTCAAGCGCCAGGACCTCGACGCCTTTCTCGACGGCCTCTCCCGCCACTTCCCGCGCTGGCAGTGCACGCCACCGGTTCTGGGATGGATCACAGAAGCCGACGGCACCGTCCGGCCCGAGCTCGAACGCACCTCGCCGTCCGTCGTCGACGCGGCCCGCTTCGGAGGAGGGGGAAGCGGCGGCGGCGCGGCCGAGTTCCAGCCGTCGCAGTACGCTCACATCGGCGTGGTTTTTTCGTCGCGCGGAGAGCCCCCCGAGGACTTCGTTTCCGCCATGGAGGCATTTGCCGAGGCTTTTCCCCTCGACTTCGTCGTGCTCACCGGCTGGCCCGCCGCCGAGTGGATCCCCGACGACGTGCCCGTGCTCGTTTCTCTGGGCGCCTCGCCGCAGGTAGCCGCGGCCGTGGCGCGGATCCTCGCGGGCGACGCGACCCCGCAAGGCCATACCCAGGTGTTGTTTCCGCTCGGCACCGCCGGCGCGGATGGCCCTTTTCCCGATTGACAGGGCGCAGGGGCGGTGGTAGCTTCCGTGCGCGAGAGGTGAGCGCCGGGGGCGCTCATTCCTGTTATCGGGGTCGTAGTTCAGCTGGTTAGAACGCCTGCCTGTCACGCAGGAGGTCGCGAGTTCGAGTCTCGTCGGCCCCGCCACGACTTAATTGATTGCCCTGCAACGGGTTGCGTTGCAGGGCATCTTCTTTCCTCGAACCGTGTGGTGCGCAGATGTCCCGACGCAATCGTCAGTGCGTTGCATTCCTTTGAAGCTGCTCGCAACACCTGCTAGCATCCGCAAGTAAACTCACAGCTGAGCAAGAGCTCCTCGATTCAATGGCTGTCACTTGGGGGGACGCCATGATCGGCCAAATCGTATCCCACTACAAGATCCTCGAAGAACTCGGTAGCGGTGGGATGGGTGTCGTCTACAAAGCCAAGGACACCAAGTTAGATCGCCCCGTCGCGCTCAAGTTCCTTCCTCCCGAACTCACCCGCGATCCCGACGCAAAGAAGCGCTTCATTCATGAGGCGAAAGCAGCGTCCGCTCTTCAACATCACAACATCTGCACGATCCATGAGATCGACGAGACGGA
>JAOTVO010000308.1 GCA_029863355.1 Candidatus Krumholzibacteriia bacterium | reverse complement strand
CAGCTCGAGCACCGCATCCGCTACGCGGCTGACACCACCGTCGTCGTGTTCACACCCGAGTCGGGAGACGAGGTGCAGAGCCTGAAATCCGGCCTGATCGAGGTGGGCGACGTATTCGTGGTCAACAAGGCCGACCGTCCCCAGGCCGACCGCTTCGCGGCCGACCTGGACGACACGCTGGGGGTGCGCGGGCCCCGCGACGGATGGACGCCGCCCGTCCTCTCCACCGTGGCCAGCCGCGAGGAGGGCATCGACGCACTCGTGGGCGCCATCGACGCGCACGCCGCGCATCTGGGCGCCGACGGGCGCCTCTCCGCGCGCCGCCGCGCGGGCCTCGCCGAGCGGGTGCGCGCCGTCGCGACCGAGCGGCTCGCGGCGGTTTTCTGGGGAAGCCCTACCATCGAAAGGGAGTTTAATGCTATTTTCGAAGCGGTTGCCGCTGGCCGCCTCTCCCCCTATGCGGCCGCGAGAAGGCTCGTGGAATCGCACCGCGGGGCCTGACGCATCCGTCTGCCGGGAGCCGTCATGAAGCGACCCATCCGCGTGCTCATCGCCAAGCCGGGGCTGGACGGCCACGATCGCGGCGCCAAGGTAGTGGCCAACGCCTTGCGCGACGCCGGCATGGAGGTCGTCTACACGGGCCTGCACCAGACGCCGGAGATGATCGTCGAGGCGGCGGTCCAGGAGGACGCGTCCGTCGTCAGCCTCAGCATCCTCTCCGGCGCGCACATGACGCTGGTGCCGCGGGTGCGCGAGCTGATGAACGGTGCCGGTCTGGAAGACGTGCCGCTCCTCGCCGGCGGGATCATTCCCGACGCCGACGCCCTTTCCCTGCGTAAGATCTCCGGCATCGCCGGGATCTTCGGACCCGGAACCGACACCCGCGACATCATCGCTTTCATCCAAAAGCTCTGCGGAGAGCAAAAAGCCGCGGAATAGGAAGAAGGCGCCAGTCGCACCCATTACGGAAGGAACCGCATGCTACTCACCGAGGAACATCTCATGATCCAGGAGACCGCACGGCGGTTCGCAGAGAGCGAGCTGGCGCCGATCGCCGAGCGCATCGACAAGGAGGCGGAGTACCCGGTGGAGCTGTTCGCCAAGATGGGCGAGCTGGGCTTCATGGGGCTCACCGTGCCCGACGCGTACGGCGGCACCGGCACCGATACCGTCTCCTACGCCATCGTGATCGAGGAGCTCTCGCGCGCCTGCGCGTCGACCGGCCTGGGCGTGGCCGCGCACAACTCGCTCGCCTGCGGCCCCATCGTGCTCATGGGCAGCGAGGAGCAGAAGCGCAAGTACCTGCCGGCCATGGCCAGCGGCGAGGCCATCGGTGCGTTCTGCCTCACCGAGCCGCAGGCGGGCAGCGACGCCGCCGGCATCAAGACGCGCGCGGTGCGCAAGGGCGACAAGTACCTGCTGAGCGGGACCAAGGTCTACGTGACCAACGGCGGGTGGGCGCGAACGCTCGTGGCCACGGCCGTCACCGACCCCGATCAGGGGCCCAACGGCATCAGCGCGTTCATCATCGAGAACGACTTCCCCGGCCTGATCGTCGGCAGCAAGGAGAAGAAGCTCGGCGTGCGCGCGTCGGGCACCTTCGAGATCGTGTTCGAGAACTGCGAGGTACCGGTGGAGAACCGCCTGGGCGAGGAAGGTCAGGGCTTCAAGACGTTCATGCGCACGCTCGACGGCGGGCGCATCTCCATCGGGGCCATGGCGGTGGGCATCGCCCAGGCCTCGCTGGACGCTTCGCTGCGCTACAGCAAGGAGCGCCACCAGTTCGGCCAGCCGCTGGCCCGATTCCAGGCCATCCAGCACATGCTGGCCGATATGGGCACGCGGACGCACGCGGCGCGCCTGCTCGTGCGCGACGCGGCGCGGTGCAAGGACAGCGGCGAGGAGTTCGGACGCTACGCGTCCATGTGCAAGCTCTTCGCTTCGGAGACGGCGACGCGGGCGGCGACGGACGCGATCCAGATCCACGGCGGCTACGGCTACTGCCGCGAGTACCACGTGGAGCGCTACTACCGCGACGCCAAGCTCACCGAGATCGGCGAGGGCACGAGCGAGATCCAGCGCATGATCATCGCGCGCGATCTACTGGAAGAATAACGCCGCCGCGCGCAGGGCACGCGGCGGAAGGTGTGGCGGGGTGGGGCAAACGAAACGGGCATTCATTACAGGAGGCACATCATGGAACGAGCCGTCATCGTATCGGCGCTGCGGACGCCGGTGGGGCGTTTTCTGGGCGGGCTCTCGACCCTGTCCGCGCCGCAGCTGGGCGCCGAGGTCGTCAAGGCCACGCTCTCGCGCACGAAGGTGGATCCCGAGCGCGTGGACGAGGTCATCATGGGCAACGTGCTCCAGGCCGGCCTGGGGCAGAATTCCGCGCGGCAGGCCGCCATCCACGGGGGCGTGAGCCCCGCGGCGGGCGCGTTCACCGTGAACAAGGTCTGCGGATCCGGGCTCAAGGCGGTCATGCTCGCCGCGCAGGCCATCCGTCTCGGCGACGCCGAGATCGTGATCGCCGGCGGCATGGAGAGCATGAGCCGGGCGCCGTACCTCCTGCCCCAGGCGCGCACGGGCCAGCGCCTCGGCCACGGGCAGATGATCGACGCCATGGTGCACGACGGCCTGTGGGACTGCTACAAGGACTACCACATGGGCCACACCGGCGAGCTCGTTGCCAAGGAGTACAAGGTGACGCGCGCCGACCAGGACCAGTTCGCGCTGGCCAGCCAGCAGAAGGCCGTGGCCGCCATCGACGGCGGACACTTCCGCGACGAGATCGTGCCCGTCGCCATCCCGCAGCGCAAGGGCGAGCCGCTCGTCGTCGACACCGACGAGGGCCCGCGCCGCGACGCCACGCTCGAGGGTCTGGCCAAGCTCAAGCCCGCGTTCCAGAAGGACGGCACCGTCACCGCCGGCAACGCGTCCACGATCAACGACGGCGCGGCGGCCACGCTGGTGATGAGCGAGCGCAAGGCCGCCCAGCTGGGCCTGCCCGTCCTCGCCGTGATCGAGGCCTACGCCACCGGCGGTATGGAGCCGCAGTGGGTGATGATGGCGCCCAAGGAGGCGATCCGGAAGCTCCTGGCCAAGACCGGCGAGAAACTGGACGACTTCGGTCTGATCGAACTCAACGAGGCGTTTTCCGCGCAGGGCGTGGCACTGACGCGCGTGCTCGAGATCGACCCCGCGCGGCTCAACGTCAACGGCGGTGCGGTCGCCATCGGCCACCCCATCGGCTGCTCCGGCACGCGCGTTCTGGTTACCCTCATCCATGCCATGCGCAAGCGCAAGGTGAAGAAGGGGCTCGC
>JAOTVO010000307.1 GCA_029863355.1 Candidatus Krumholzibacteriia bacterium | reverse complement strand
AGCCCTGCAGGTAGGAGGCGTACGCCACCTCCACCACCGCGCGCTGCTCGGCCATACGGAAGGCGCCGATCTCCACCAGCTTGGGGTCGGCGATGTGCCACAGCGCGACGAGGTCCGCGCGGCACTCCTCGAGCGTGGAGTAGGTGCGCCCCAGGAGCACGCGCGGGTCGCCGGCCAGGTCGGGCGCCGGTCGGCCCGAGCCGTGGCCGATGATCTCGTGCATGTAGACCATGAGCGGGCGCACCAGCGGACGAAAGTAGCGCAGCGTCGGCTCGCGGTACTCGGCCAGGAAGAACTCGCCGACGGTCGCTTCCTCGAGCGCCTGCGACCACGTGTTCTCGATGTTCTCCAGGATGACGTTCTTGCTGCCGTGGTCGCGGCGGATGTCGTTGTAGTTGGGCAGGTTGTAGGCGGCGGGTGACACGGGACCGGCGTCTCCCGTCTCCACGAGCACGGTGGCCAGGCGCGCCACCGGCGCCGCGACCTCGTCGCGCTTGTAGGCGTCGTCCCAGGGCATGCGCCGCTCGAAGTAGGCGGCGTTCTCGGCGACGCGGTCGATGAGCCCGCCCGCGACTCGGAAGCTCGCGTTGGCCTCGAACTGTCCAATGGCGCCGCGCGGGTCGAGGTAGACCTCGATGAAGCCGTTCAGGAAGTCCACGCGCGCGTCGGAGCGCAGCCAGTGCACCATGTGGCGGCGGAAGTCTTCCTCGTCGCCGCTGCGGTAGTAGGCGAGGAGCGACTCGATCGACGCGCGCTGCTCGCCCGGCTCGGCGTGCGCGAGGGCCTGCGCGAGGAAGTGGCTCGCCGCGGCGAGCTCATCGCCGTAGAGGCCGCCGATCCGGTAGATCTCGGGCACCACGCGCCCGTCGACCCTGGCGAAGCGCACGTTGAGGCGGCTGCGCCACTCGGCGGGGAGCGCGTCGAGGTCGGCCGCGGTCACGCCGGGGTCCCAGTAGTTGACCGCACTGGTCGCGATGATGTCCTCGCCCTCGGCCTGGTTGGTCTGCACGGGCTCGTGGTCGGGGTCGAAGATGGCGCGGTCCAGGCGCGCGAGCATGGCCACCGCCGCCTCGCCGGGGCGCAGCGGCAGGGGCGCGCCCGCCCGGGCCGCGTGCTCGCAGGCATCGCGCAGCCCCTCGCGCGTGAGCGCGCCGGGCGCGAACTTCGTGTGCGTGTGGTGGTCGTACTGGCCGTGGTGGATCCACACATACTTGAGGTACTCGTGCACGGCGGCGCGGAGCGCCGGCTCCAGGCCGTGCGCGTGGAGGAAGATCGCCTCGAGCAGCAACTTGATCTCGTAGGCGTCGCGGTGACTCTGCCGGAAAGCGATGCGGTTGCCGGGTAGGGCCGCGCGGTAGAGATGGTATGCGAGCGTCTTCTCGCGCAGGGTGAGCGCGTCGAAGCCGGGCGCCTCGACGCCGAGCACGAGGATGTCCTCGCCGTCGGGCCCTAGGCGCTCGAGCTCGCCGGTGCCGTCTCCGTTCTGACGCTTCCTCATTCGGCCACCATTCTACACAAGAACGAGGGGGTCTGCTAGAATCGCCCCGGCGTCCCGGCCGGCGGGCCGAGACGCCGCCGAAAAGAGCAATTCACATGCCCGAGAAGAAACCCTCCGCCGCCGAAGTCGAAGCGCTCCGGCGCGAGATCGAGCACCACGACTACCGCTACCACGTCCTCGACGACCCGCTCGTCTCCGACGCGGAGTACGACGCGCTCATGCGCCGCCTGCTCGAGATCGAGGCGGCCTACCCCGACCTCGCCACCCCCGACTCGCCCACGCAGAAGGTGGGCGCGCCGCCCCGCGGGCAGTTCGCAGTGGTCACGCGCGACGTGGCCATGCTCTCGCTGGAGAACGCGATGGACGAGGCCGAGGTGATGGAATGGCGCGAGCGGCTCGTGCGCGCCGCCGGCGAAGCGGGCGGCAGCGGCTACGTGTGCGAGCCCAAGATGGACGGCGTGGCCGTGGAGATCGTCTATCGCGACGGCGCCTTGGTACTCGGCGCCACGCGCGGGGACGGCACGAGTGGCGAGGACATCACGGCCAACGCACGCACCATCCGCGGCGTGCCCCTGCGCCTGCGCGGCGAGGGAGCGCCGAGCGCGCTCAGCGTGCGCGGCGAGGTGTACATGACCCTGGCCGACTTCGAGGCGCTCAACGCAAAGCAGGACGCGGCCGGGGAGAAGCGCTACGTCAACCCGCGCAACACCACGGCCGGCTCGCTCAAGCAGCTCGACGCGCGCGTCACCGCCGCGCGCCCGCTACGTTTTTTCGCCTACGGCATCGGCGCGCGCGAGGGGACGGGGCTCTCCTCGCAGTGGGAGACGCTGGCGGCGCTCCGCGAGTGGGGGCTGCCCACCAACCCGCTCGCGCGCCGGTGCGACGCCATCGAAGAGGTGGTGGCGTACTACCGCGAGATGGGCGAGCGGCGCGCCGACCTCCCCTACGAGATCGACGGCGTGGTGATAAAGGTGGATGACTTCGACGTGCAGGTGGAGGCGGGCACGCGCGCTCGCTCGCCGCGCTGGGCCGTCGCCTGGAAGTACCCCGCGCAGGAGGCGCGCACGCGCGTGCTGTCCATCGAGGTGCAGGTGGGGCGCACGGGCGCGCTCACCCCGGTAGCACGGCTGGAGCCGGTGCGCGTGGGGGGTGTCACCGTCTCCAGCGCCACCCTCCACAACCAGGACGAGGTGGACAAGAAGGACGTGCGCGCCGGCGACTGGGTGTGGGTGCGACGCGCCGGCGACGTGATCCCCGAGGTCGTGGCCCCCATCCTGGAACTGCGCGAGGGCGAGCCGGAGCGCTTCGTTTTGCCGGAACGCTGCCCCGCGTGCGACACACGCGTGGTGCGCCCCGAAGGCGAAGCGGTGACACGCTGCCCCAACGCCGCGTGCCCCGCGCAGACGAAGGGGCGACTTCTGCACTTCGCCTCGCGCGGGGCCATGGACGTCGAGGGCCTGGGCGAGAAGATCGTCGACCAGCTCCTCTCCGCCGGGCTCATCACCGGCCCGGCGGACCTATACGGTCTGAAGGCGGCGCAGCTGGAGCCGCTCGAGCGCATGGCGGAGAAGTCGGCGGAGAACCTCGTCGCCTCCATCGCGCGATCGCGCGAGACCACGCTGGCCCGCCTCGTCTACGCGCTCGGCATCCGCAGCGTCGGCGAGACCATCGCGGAGATCCTGGCCGGTCACTTCGCGTCCATCGAGGCACTGCTCGACGCCCCCGAAGAGGAGCTGGCCGAGGTCCACGGCGTGGGCCCGGTGATCGCGCGCGAGATCGGCGCGTGGGCGGCGACCACGGAGAACCGCGCCATGGTGCGCCGCCTCTTGAA
>JAOTVO010000033.1 GCA_029863355.1 Candidatus Krumholzibacteriia bacterium | reverse complement strand
CTCGCCGCGCGGTGGTGGTGATGGACGCGCTGCCCGAGCCGTCCGCTGACGCCTTTCCCGCCGCCGCCGCGCGCGCCGTAGCGGCGCTCTGCGCGCTGCGCCGGCGCATGCTCGTCCTGTGCACCTCGCGCCGGCAGCTCGACGCCATGGCGCGCGGCCTGGAGGACACTCCGGCGGCCGCCGACGTGTTCGCGCAGCGCGATGGAACGGCGCGCGGCGACCTGGTTGCGCGCTTCAAGGCGCGCCCCGGGAGCGTGCTGCTGGGACTGGCGTCCTTCTGGGAAGGCGTGGACCTGCCCGGCGATCTCGTGGAGATCGTCGTCATCACCAAGCTGCCCTTTCTCGTCCCCGTCGATCCGCTGGTGCGCGCGCGCGTAGAGCGCATCACGTCGTGCGGCGAAGACGCCTTCGACAGGCTCTACATTCCCGACGTCGTGCTCAAGCTGCGGCAGGGCATGGGGCGTCTCATTCGCAGTGGCCGCGACCGTGGTGCGGTGATACTATTGGATCGCCGTCTGTGGCACGGTCCGTACGGCGCGCGCGTGCTCGACGCGATCGCCGGCGAAGGAGCGGCGCTGTGTCCCTCCATCGACGCCATGGTGACGCGCGTGCGCGGCGTGTTCGCGGACGGAGAGAGGAGCTGACACGAGATGGCGGATGCGAAGACGACCTTCGTGCGGGGTAAGATCCGCGCGCCCCGCGGCACAGAGCGGTCGTGCCGGGGCTGGGCGCAGGAAGCGGCCCTGCGCATGCTCTGCAACAACCTCGACAACGAGGTGGCGGAGGACCCCGCCAACCTGGTCGTCTACGGCGGCAGCGGAAAGGCGGCGCGCAACTGGCCGTGCTTCGAGGCCATCGTGCGCGAGTTGCGCGCGCTCGCCGACGACGAGACGCTCCTCGTGCAGTCGGGCAAGCCCGTCGCCGTCTTTCCCACCCACACCGGCGCCCCGCGCGTGCTCATCGCCAACTCGCTGCTCGTTCCCCAGTGGGCCACGTGGGAGCACTTCTGGGAGCTCGAAGCCAAGGGGCTCATCATGTTCGGGCAGATGACCGCGGGGAGCTGGATGTACATCGGCACGCAGGGAATCCTGCAGGGCACGCACGAGACCTTCGCCGCGTGCGCGCAGAAGGAGTTCGGCGCCTCGCTCTCCGGCAAGCTCGTGCTCACCGGCGGTTTGGGGGGGATGGGCGGCGCGCAGCCGCTGGCCGTCACCATGAACGACGGCGTCGTGATCGCAGTGGAGGTGGACCCGGAGCGGATCCGTAAGCGCCTGGAGACGCGCTACCTCGACGCGATGGTCGACGACCTCGACGAGGCGCTGCGCCAGGCGGAGGAAACGCGGCGGCAGGGACGCGCGCGCTCCATCGGGCTGGTGGGCAACTGCGCCGACGTGTTCCCCGAAGTGCTCGCGCGCGGCGTCGCCGTCGACGTCGTCACCGATCAGACCTCCGCGCACGATCCCCTGAACGGCTACATCCCCAGCGGCCTCTCGCCGGCCGAGGCGACCGCGTTGCGCGCGCGCGACCCGGAGGGGTACCTGACGCGGTCCTATGCCTCGATCGTGCGGCACGTGGAGGCGATGGTCGGCTTCGCCAAGGCCGGCGCGGCGGTCTTCGACTACGGCAACAACATCCGCGGGCAGGCCAAGAAGGCCGGCTACGCCGACGCCTTCGCGTTTCCCGGCTTCGTGCCCGCGTACATCCGGCCGCTCTTCTGCGACGGCTACGGCCCGTTCCGCTGGATCGCCCTCTCGGGCGAGCCGCGCGACATCGCCGCGACCGACGACCTCGTCCTCGAGCTGTTCCCGGAGCGTCCGGCGCTGGCACGGTGGATCGGCATGGCGCGAGAGCGCGTGGCGTTCCAGGGACTGCCCGCCCGCATCTGCTGGCTGAAGTACGGGGAACGCGCGCGCTTCGGCGAGGCCGTCAACGAACTCGTGGCCAAGGGGCGCATCGGCGCGCCCATCGTCATCGGGCGCGATCACCTCGACAGCGGCTCGGTGGCGAGCCCCTACCGCGAGACCGAGGCCATGCGCGACGGCTCCGACGCGGTCGCCGACTGGCCCATTCTCAACGCCCTCTTGAACGCCGTCAACGGCGCGGCCTGGGTGTCCGTGCATCACGGCGGCGGCGTAGGCATGGGGCTGTCGATCCACGCCGGCCTGGCCGTGGTCGCCGACGGCACCGAGGAAGCGCGCCGCAAGCTGGGCCGCTGCCTCACCGGCGACCCCGGCATCGGCATCGCAAGGCACGCCGACGCCGGCTACCCGGAGGCCATCGCGGCGGCGCGCGCCGGCGGCGTGCGCGTACCCATGCTGGACGAAGCCTAGGCAGCCGCCCGGAACGGCCCTTTCCAACGAGGCACGCGCGTGAGCCAACCAGCAGATCTGCTCGTCGTGGGCTGCGGCCAGCTCCTCACGCTGGCGCGGCCCGACGGATCGCCGCGGACCGGGGCGTCGCTGGGCGACCTCGGGCTCGTCGCCGACGGCGCGGTCGCCGCGCGGGATGGGCGCATCGTGGCTGCGGGGCCGCGGGAGACGGTCGAGCGCGCCGTCTCGCTACGACCGGGCGCGGACGTCGTCGACGCGCTGGGCGCGGTCGTCATGCCCGGATTCGTCGACTGTCACACGCACGCGGTGTTCGCCCGCTATCGCCTGGACGAATACGAGTGGCGCGTGCAGGGAACGCCCTATGCCGAGATCGCCGCGCGGGGCGGGGGGATCGCAAAAAGCGTGGAGCACGTGCGAGATATCGACGAGGCTTCGCTTTTTGCAGTCTCCCGCCGGCGCGTCGAGGGTTGTATCCTGTATGGGACGACAACTATCGAAATCAAAAGTGGTTACGGTCTCGACCTCGAGAACGAACTCAAGCAGCTGCGCGTCATCCGACGGCTCGCCGAGACGCTGCCGGTGACGGTGGTCCCGACGTTCCTGGGCGGGCACTCCGTTCCAGCCTCGTATCGCCATGACCGGCAAGCCTTTATCGACCTGCTCGTGGGCGAGATGATCCCCGCCGTGGCCTCATCGGGCCTTGCCGAGTACAACGACGTCTTCTGCGAGAAGGGCGTATTCGACGTGGAAGAATCGGAACGAATCTTGCGGTCTGGGCAGCGGGCTGGACTCAAAGCCAGGCTGCATGCGGACGAACTGGAGGACACCGGCTCCGCGGAACTGGCGGCGAGAATCGGTGCGGTTTCCGCCGATCATCTCACCAAGATCAGCCGCAGGGGGACTGCTCGCATGGCGGAGAAGGGTGTGTTCGGCGTCCTGCTCCCGGGAACGAGCTTCGGCCTGCCGTCGCTCCATTTCGCGCCCGCGCGCGAGATGGTGACCGCGGGGGTGCGGATCGCCATTGCAACCGACTTCAACCCGGGAAGCTCGACGAGTGAGTCCATGCCCATGATGATCGCGATCGCATGCTCGCACATGCGGCTCACGCCCGCCGAGGCGATTGCGGCGTCCACCTACAACGCCGCGTTCGTCGTCGGACGGGAGCGGAGCGTCGGCAGCATCGAGGCCGGAAAGCGCGCTGACTTCCTGGTCCTCGACTGCGAGGACTATCGGGAGATCCCCAACCGGTTCGGGATCAATCCCGTTGCGCGTGTGTACATCGGTGGGAAGCGGTGGGGCGGCGGTGGGCGCACGGCATCCAGTGCGAACGGGGTAGCAGGTTGAGCAAAGTCAACTCGATCCGAAAGAAAGCGCTCGAGCTGGTCCGCAAGCAGGACTGGGTGTCGGCCGTCAAGGAGTACAAGCGCCTGGCCGAACTCGACCAGTCCAACCCCAACGTCTTCAACGAGCTCGGGGATATTTACCTCAAGACCGGCAACAAATCGGAAGCGTACGACGCGTTCCTGCACGCCATCGACTCCTACACGCACGTCAGCCTGCACAACAACGCCGTGGCTGTGTGCAAGAAGGTGCTGCGGTTGCTGCCGGCCCGCATCGAGGTCCTGACCAAGCTCGGCTACATCCGGCTCAAGCAGGGGCTTGCCCGCGAGGCCGAGTCCTACTACCTCTCCTACCTCGACAAGGTGGCGGGCGAAACGTCCGTGGACGTCGGCGAGTTCGCGCGCATCGCCGGCGAGATCGCCGAGGCGATGCCGAATTCGCCGGCACTCCTCCAGCGCGTGGCGCAAACGATGGAGCAGCTGGGCGCCGATGACCCGGCTGGCCGCGTTCACCTCAAGCTTCTCAGGGCTCATCACGACACGGGCAACGCGGCCGCCGCCGAGGCGGTGCAGGCCAAGCTCTCGGAGAAGGGGTTTGGCGACGAGGCGGCCGCGATCCGGTCCAGCGCGCCCGACGGCGGGAAGGTGATCACCGAGGAGAACATCTGGACGGAGGCGCACACGGCCGGCGAGCGCATGGACGTGGAATCGCGGGCGCCTGCGACCGCCGAGGCAGCCTCCCCGCCCGGCGGATCGCCGCCGGCCCAGTCGCCGCCGGAGCCGGTCCCGGCGGAGGACGACGTCGACGGTCCCGACGCGCCGGCGGAGGCCGAAGCGACCGAAGCGGCGGAAACGGCCGCGGGCCCCGTCGCCGAGCCGCGCGCCGAGCCCGCGCCGAGCCCGCCGCCCGGTCCCTCGCAGGCCGCCGAACCGGAGCCCGTGGCGAAGCGCCCCGCACCGGCACCGGCGCCGCGCGCCGCGTCGGACCCCGTGCACGTCTCCGCGATCTTCGACGAGATGGGGGACGGTGGGGACGGCTCTTCCGAGGAGGACTACCGCAGCCACTACGACCTCGGCATGGCCTACCTCGAGATGGAGCTCTTCGCCGATGCGGTGCGCGAGTTCCAGGCGGCGTCGACCTCGACACAATTCCGCGTGAAGAGCCTGGAGATGATCGGCCTGTGCTTCCTCCGACAGAATCAGGCCGGGCTGGCCATCAAGCAGCTCACCAAGGGGCTCTCCATGGTCGGCGACGGCGACCGCGACGCGCTGGGCATCAAGTACAACCTCGGCCTGGCCTACGAGATGGCGGGGGACCTGGAGAAAGCGCGCAGCCAGTTCGAGGACGTCTACGTGATCGACGTGACCTTCCGCGACGTCTCCGAGAAGCTGGCCAAGTGCACCAGCTAGCGGACGAGGGCACCCTTCGCTCCACCCCCTGACCGGCAATCGCGGCCGACGGCCTCCGTTCTGCGTTGACGGCCGCGCGCGCGGCTGGTTACGATTGCCCCTCGACCCCGTTCGCACGCACGCGATCCGTAACCGCACGATGAACGCCACTCGCGCCGCCATGCTCGCCACGCTGCTCGTCGCGCTGACCGTGGCGGCGGGCCAGGCGCTCGCGGCGGTGCCCAACGTCGAACTGGTCACCTTCCTGGTTTTCGTTTCGGGCTACCTCCTGGGCGCGCGGCTGGGTGCGGCGGTCGGCGCCACGGCCATGGGCATTCACTCGTTGTTCAACGTGATGGGGGCGGCGGTCCCACCGGTGCTCGCCACGCAGGTGGCGGTCTACGCGGGAGTGGGCGTGGCTGGTGCGCTCGCGGGGCCGGCGATCGCGCGCGCGGGGCCGGGGCTGCCGACGTCGTTGCGCGCGCTCGCGGTGGGCGCCGCCTTGACGCTGGGCTACCAGCTCGCAGTGAACGCGGCGGCCTTTTACGCGTTCACCGGTGCCGCGGGGTTGTGGGCCTACCTCTGGGGCGGAGTCGCGTTCGGCGTGGTCCACATCGTGTGGAACGCGCTCCTCTTCACGGTGGCGCTGCGTCCGGCCCTGGCCGTGCTCTCGCGCCACCGCGACCGCGCGGGGGCGTCGCCATGACGCGACTGCGCCGCGCTGTGGCCGCCGCCGGGAGCGCCGCCGCGCTCGTTGCCGGTGCGGCCGCGGCCTCCGCGGCGACCGGGGCGGACACCACCGTGGCGGACACCACCGTGGTTATTCCGGCGCCCTTGCGGCTGCGCGCCTTCGGCGTGGTCGAGAAGGATGCCTACCTGCGCCGCCACTCCGTGACCCTGGACCACTACCTCGAGCACGCGGTGGGGCACGTGCTCGAGCGCCAGGGTCCCATCGGGCGCGACGTGGCCTTCTCGCGCTGGGGGATGGGGCGGGGGCGCGCGCTGGCCCTCCTCGACGGCGTGGAGATCAACGACCCGCAGGACGGGGTGGCGCCGCTCGTCCACTTCCCGGTGAGCGCGCTGGCCGTGATGCGGCTCGACGGCGTCGCGGAAGACGCGCTCGTCGAGCCGGCGGCGATCGAGGGGGTGCTCTCCGTGGAGCGGGGCGCGCCACCCACGGGCAAACCGACGACGTTCATCGAGCTGTCGAAGGGAACCCACGACCTGCGGCAGCGGCGCGTGCGCATCTCGTCGGTGGCCGGCGTGGCCGGCGCCGACCTCTCCTACGACGAAGTCCTCAACGACGGCTACCTCTTCGACGCCAGCGGGGCGTTGGGAGCGGGGACGCCCGGGTACGGGTCCGCGCAGGCGCGCTACCTCACCGCGTCGCTGCGCGGCGAGCTACCCGGCGGCGAGCGCTACGCCTTCGGACTCAACCGCTTCACGTCGGATGCGAGCGGGGACCTGGCGGGCGCCGACAACGAGACGCGGCGCAGCGGGCACCTGGCCACGCTGCGCGCGGAGCTGGACGAGTCGTCGCTCGTTCTGTTCAATCGCGGCCACGCGGTGACGCATCCCGACTCGGAGACGGCGAATCTCACCACGGGGGCCTACGCGTCCTGGCGCCGGGGCGGGCTGGTGTTGCGGGCCGGGTTCGAGGACATCGCGGCGGAGCAGCGCTTCGGCCCCGTGGTGACCAACAGCGGCCTGCGCAAGCTGGCCGCCAGCGCGGCGCTGGGCGGCGACGTGGTCGGCGGCGCGGCGCGCGCGTGGTTCTCGAGCACGGCGTACTGGCGGGGAAGCGTGGGCTGGGGCGCCGGCGCCGAGGTGGTGCGCCCGCTGGGCGCGCACGAGGCGCGCGTACGGGTGGCGCGCGGGTTCCGCGTGCCCACCCTGGCCGAGTTGTACATGCCGCCGCACCCCGACGCGGCCGGCGTAACGCTCGCGGGCAACGCCGACGTCGGCGCGGAGCACGCCTGGTCGGCGGAAGTGAGGGGCGTGCTGCGCCTGGGGCCGCTGGTGAACGAGATCGCCGTGTCGGCCGTGCGTGCGGGCCGGACCATCGACTTTCGCCCCGCCGACGTGAACGGGCAGACCTGGCGGGTGGCGGGCAACGGCAGCGACCACGCGACCCTCGCCGTGCTCGAGGACCGCCTGCGCGTGGAGGCGCGCGCGGGCGCGACGGCGTTTTCGCTCGGCGGCGGCGTCGCACTCGGCGGGGGCGAGCGCGAGGGTTTTTTCGCGTCCACACCCGCGCTGCGCGCGACAGGTGCCGCGCGCGTCGGCTGGGAGCTCTTCGGCGGGTCGAGCGCCCTGTACATGGGCGCCGAGTACCACCACACCGGTGAGCGCCGCGACTACGCCGGCGCGCCGCTCGCCGCCTACGACGTCGTGAACCTCACCCTGGACGGGCGGCTCGTCGACGCCCACCTCTACCTGGCGCTGCTCAACGCCCTGGACACGCGCTACAGCACCGCCGCCGGCTACCTCATGACCCCGCGCACCTTCATGTACGGCCTCGCCTGGACGCTGTTCGAGTAACCGCTGATCCTCCCCCCGGCCGCACCCGCGCGTGCGCGCATGTGCGGTACGTTCTTTGCTGTTCCGGCGGCACAGCACGGCGAATGGCAAAGGGCTTGTCACGGAAAAGCTTGCACGGGCGGACAGGATTGCCCGCCCCCGGGCCGTCTCGCAATTTGCAAGCGGAGGGCGCGGGTGCACGCACGGAGGGCGCCGGCGGGGAGAACGCGCGACCGCGCCGCCGCGTAACTCCGTGGGATTGCGCGCCGCTGCAGCGCCCCGGTGGGAGCGACACCGTGGCATGGGAATTGCGGATTCGCGTCAAGTTCAAGCCGCTTTCGCCGATTGCAATACGGGTCCCGACTCGCTTCACGCGTCCGTTCCGGAGGGCTATCCAGTGAGAGACAAGATCGCCCAGAAACTCCTCGAGTCCAGCCTCATCAGCCAGGACCAGCTCGCCAAGGCTCTGGAATCGCAGCAGACGGGAGGAGGCAGCCTCAGCTACAACCTGGTCAAGACCGGCGCCATCTCGGAGATGGCGTTCGCCGAGTTCATGGGACAGGTGTACAACGTCCCCGCCGTCGATCTCGAGGCTACGAGCGTCGACAACACCGCCGTCGACCTCATTCCGGCCGAAGTCGCCACGAAGTTCCAGGTGGTCCCGATCAAGCGCGAGGGCCGCATCCTCACCGTGGCCATGGCCAACCCGGACAACATATTTGCCATCGACGACATCAAGTTCATCACCGGCTTCGACGTGCGCCCGGTGGTGGCCACGGAGTCGGCGATCAAGAAGGCGATCGACCGCCTCTACGACTCGGCGGACTCGCTGGCCACTATCATGGGCGAGATCGAAGACGACTTCGAGATCGTCGAGGACGAAGACGAGGACATCGGTCTCGAGGAGGCGCAATCCGCCGACGCGCCCGTGGTCAAACTGGTCAACAGTCTCATCTCGGACGCGGTGGCCAGGAGCGCCAGCGATATCCACGTCGAGCCCTACGAGAAGCAGGTACGTGTCCGCTACCGCATCGACGGCATGCTCCACGAGATGATGTCGCCGCCGTTCAAGATGAAGGCCGCGATGATATCGCGCCTCAAGATCATGGCCGAGCTGGACATCGCCGAGAAACGCGTCCCGCAGGACGGGCGCATCAAGATCCGGATGCACAACAAATCGATCGACCTTCGTGTCAGCACGCTGCCCACGATCTTCGGCGAGAAGCTCGTGATGCGAATTCTCGATCAGTCCAACCTGCAGATCGACCTGGCCAAGCTGGGGTTCCACCCCGAGGCGCTGGCCAAGTTCCTCGACTCGATCGAGAACCCGTACGGAATGGTGCTGGTGACCGGTCCCACCGGTTCCGGCAAGTCGACCACGCTGTACTCGGCTCTGAACCGCATCAACCGGCCCCACACCAACATCATGACGGCCGAGGATCCGGTCGAGTACAACCTGCACGGAATCAACCAGGTGATGGTCCAAGAGGAGATCGGGCTCACGTTTGCCGCCGCGCTGCGCGCATTCCTCCGTCAGGATCCGAACATCGTGATGGTCGGCGAGATTCGTGACCTGGAAACGGCGAGCATCGCCACCAAGGCCGCACTCACCGGTCACCTGGTACTTAGCACTCTGCACACGAACGACGCACCCAGCTCGATAAACCGACTCACGGACATGGGCATCGAGCCCTTCCTTGTGTCCAGCTCCGTGATCATGATCGTCGCGCAGCGACTCGTCCGGCGGCTGTGCGAGAAGTGCAAACAACCGCAGAAGATGCACGTGGAGGCGCTCAAGGAGCTGGGCATTCACGAGAACCCGGACGAGCTCAACCTCTTCGAGCCCAAGGGCTGCCCCGCGTGCAACGACACGGGGTACAAGGGCCGCGTGGGGCTCTACGAGGTCATGAACATCGGCACGCGCGTGCGCGAACTCATCATCGAGCGCGCGTCGGTAGCGGACTTGAAGAAGCAGTCGGTCCAGGACGGCATGATGTCGCTGCGAGACGACGGACTGTGGAAATACAGGCAAGGTTGGACGTCTCTGGAGGAAGTGCTCCGCGAGACGGCCGCACAATAGGGAGAATGGCGGAAGATGCTGAACCTGCGCGACCTACTCCAGGAAATGATCGACAGGGGAGCGAGCGACCTCCACGTGACGGCGGGCGTTCCGCCCCAGCTCCGCGTGGACGGCAACATCGTGAGCACGGACCACGACCCCCTCACGCCCGAGGTGACCCAGGCCTTGACCTACAGCGTCATCAACGAGGAGCAGCAGAAGCGCTTCGAGGAGCACAAGGAGCTCGACTTCTCGTTCGGAGTCAAGGGTCTGTCGCGCTTCCGCGGCAACGTGTTCATGCAGCGGGGCGTGACGAGCATGGCCATCCGTCAGATCCCCTACGAGATCAGGAACTTCAAGGAGCTGGGGTTGCCGGTGGTGGTCGAGCAGCTGGCGAACAAGCAGAAGGGGCTGATTCTCGTCACCGGACCCACGGGGTCGGGCAAGTCGACCACGCTGGCCTCTATTATCGACAAGATCAATCAGGAGCGGCGCAAGCACATCATCACCATCGAGGATCCGGTGGAGTACATCCACCAGCACAAGCGCTGCATCGTCAACCAGCGTGAAGTCAAGGCGGACACGGAGAGCTTCGGGAACGCGCTCAAGCACGTGCTGCGGCAGGACCCCGACGTCATTCTGATCGGCGAGATGCGCGACCTGGAGACGATGTCGGCGGCCCTCACCATCGCGGAGACGGGGCACTTGGCGCTGGCCACGCTCCACACCAACTCGACCTTCGAGTCGATCAACCGCATCATCGACATCTTTCCGCCCAACCAGCAAGGCCAGGTGCGCGCGCAGCTCGGGTTTGTGCTCGAAGGCGTGGTCTCGCAGCAGCTCGTTCCCAAGGCCAACGGAAAGGGGCGGGTGATGGTGGCGGAGATCATGGTGTGCACGCCGGCTATCCGGGCCACGGTCCGCGACGACAAGATTCATCAGATATACGGAATGATGCAGGCCGGGCAGAAATACGGCATGCAGACAATGAACCAGGCGCTCTTCAACGCGGTGGTGAACGGCCATATCTCCCAGGAAGAGGGGATGCGCCGCAGCCACGACCCGCAGGAGCTGAGCCAGATGCTCGGCGAGAAGATCGCGGCGCGCTGAGGCGCCGCAGGGGGTAGCAAGCGATGGCGACGACTTACACGTGGAAGGGCCGAAGCCCTAACGGCGAGATTCTCTCCGGAGAGTACGCGGCGGAGAGCAAGGACGAGCTGATCAGTCATCTGCGCAAGCGCAAGATCATCATCACCTCGGTCAGGGCCAAGGTCAAGGAATTCAACGTCAGGATGCCGTGGGACAACCGGGTGTCGGTGAAGGATCTGGGCGTCTTCACGCGCCAGTTCGCCACGATGATCAACGCGGGCCTGCCCATGGTGCAGTGCCTCGACATCCTGGGCCGGCAGACGGAAAAGGAGTTCTTCCGGACCTCGATCCTGCAGGTCACCGCGGACGTCGAGGGCGGGTCGACGCTGGGCGAGGCGCTGGCGAGACACCCGAAGATCTTCGCCCGGCTCTACGTCAACATGGTGGAGGCGGGAGAGGCCGGCGGTATCCTGGACGTGATTCTGAACCGCCTCGCCGTGTACCTGGAGAAGGCCGACGCCCTGCAGCGCAAGGTCAAGGGTGCGATGACCTATCCCACCGTGGTCTGCGTGGTGGCGCTGGGCGCGACGCTCTTCATGCTGATGTTCATCATTCCCACTTTCGCCAGGATGTTCTCGGACTTCGGCGGCGAGCTGCCGCTCCCGACCAAGATCGTCATGGGTCTGTCGGACTTCCTGCGCGCATACTGGTACATACTGGCCGCGGGCGCGGGAGCCCTGGTTTTCGCCTTCAACCGCTACCACGCGACGTCCGGGGGCAGGCTCAACATCGACCGGCTCCTCCTGCGCATTCCCGTCCTGGGCATGGTGATCCGCAAGGGTGCGGTTGCGCGCTTCACGCGCACGCTGGGCACCCTGATCTCCTCGGGTGTGCCCATTCTGAATGGACTCGAGATCACGGCGCGAACGGCGGGAAACAAGGTCGTCGAGCAAGCGGTGATGGCCACGCGCGAGTCGATCAGCCAGGGTAACACGATCTCGGAGCCGCTCAAGGCCTCGGGCGTGTTCCCGCCCATGGTAACCCAGATGATCAGCGTGGGCGAGCAGACCGGCGCGCTGGACGAGATGCTCGACAAGATCGCGAACTTCTACGACGACGAGGTGGACACGGCGGTCGACGCCCTCACGTCCATCATCGAGCCGGCCATGATCGTGGTCATGGGCTTGATCGTCGGCGGCATGCTGGTGGCGATGTACCTGCCCATGTTCAAGCTCATCAGCGTGGTCGCGGGCGGGTAACGGCGCAACGGGCGCGGACGATGGTGGAGACGAGCACGGGGGTCGCGTTGGACGACCGCAGGACGATCTACCTCTTTCTCATCCTGCGCATGATCGTGGCGGCGTTCGTGGTGGGCGCCGGGATCACGATCGCGCAGGTGACGAACGCGGCGTTTCCCGTCCGGCCGCTGTACCTGCTCCTGGCCGCCAGCGTGGCCACCGCCGCGCTGTTCTACGCCGCCCTCAAGGTCAAGGCGCCGCTGCGCACGGCCCTGTGGGCGATGATGGTGGCCGACATCGGGATCGAGGCGGCGATCGTCCATTTCAGCGGGGGCGTGGCCAGCCAGTTCTCGATGGTGTACTGCCTGACCATCGTGGCCGCGGCCTTCCTGCTGGAGATGCCGGGCGGGCTGGTAACGGCGGTGCTGAGCTCGACGTGCTACATCGGCTACGGAATCCTGGAAACGGTCGGCGCGGTGACGCCGCCGGCGCAGGCCCTCATGGGCGGACGCGCCCCGGGTCTGGGCATTCTCGAGACGTACATGCACGTCAGCCTGTTTTTCCTCGTGGGCACGGTCGGCGGGTACCTGGCCCACCGCATCAAGCTCAAGGGGCGCGCGCTGGAGAGCGCGGAGAACGAGCTGCAGCAGCTGCGCGTGGACACCGATCACATCCTCACGCACATGTCGAGCGGTGTGCTCGTGGTGGACTCGGACGGCGAACTGATCACCATGAACCCCGCCGCCGAGGAGATCTTGGGGGTGCGGAGGGAGCGCGTCCTCGGGCGCTCGCTGGCCGAGGCGCTGAGCGCGGAGGCGCCCGAGCTGGTGACCGAGCTGAGCGAAGCGCTGGAGTGCGAGCGGGGCAAGTCCCGCCACGAGGTCATGGTGCGAACCTCCGAGCGCCACGCGCCGCTGGGCACGAGCATCTCGCTGTTGCGCGACGCGGAGAACGAGAAGCGCGGCGTCATCGCCGTCTTCACCGACCTCACCGAGGTGGTCGAAATGCGCGAGCGCGTGCGCAAGGCCGACCGGCTGGCCGCCGTCGGCGAGCTGGCCGCGGGGATCGCGCACGAGCTGCGCAACCCGCTGGCTTCGATCAGCGGCTCGATCGAGGTCCTGGCCGGCGAGCTCGAGCTCGGCGGCGAGGAGCGGCGCCTGATGGAGCTGGTGATGCGCGAGTCGGATCGGCTCGATCACATCATCAGTGATTTTCTCGAGTACGCGCGCCTGCGGCCGCCCTCGCGCGCCCGCATCGCGATCGACGCGTGCCTGGAAGAGGTGCTGGTGCTGCTGAAGAACAACGCCAAGTCCGAGGGCGTGAACATCCAGTTCACGCGGCGCGGCAAGCTGCCCGCCGTGCGCGCCGACGACGAGCAGATGCGGCAGGTCTTCATGAACCTCGCCGTCAACTCGTGCGAGGCCATGCACGGCGGTGACCTGGAAATCGTGGCGGAGCCGGTGGGCGGAGACTGGGTGCGCCTGGCCTTCCGCGATACCGGGCCGGGGATCCTGCCCGAGCACGCGGCACGGCTCTTCGAGCCCTTCTTCACCACCAAAGAGGGCGGCACCGGGCTGGGGCTGGCGCTGGCCAACCGCATCGTGGAGGCCCACGGCGGGAGCATCGAGTATCACCGCCGCGAGAGCGGCGGCGCCGAGTTCGTGATCATGCTGCCGACGGGGACCCCGCGGCGGCCACGGGAATCGAAAAATGAGGACGCGGAAATGGCCTCCGCCGCCGCGTCGGGATAGGGCGAGTCACCTAGCGGAAGGGACATCCGATGGCCGGAGAGAGAATCCTGGTAGTCGACGACGAGAAGAGCATGTGCCAGTTCCTTTCCATCATGCTGCGGAAGGAAGGCTACGAGATCACCGCCGTCAACAACGGCAAGAAGGCGATCGAGGAGATCCGGGGCGGGCGTTACGACGTGGTGCTCACCGACATCCGCATGACGGGAATGGACGGCATCGAGGTGCTGCGCGAGATCAAGCGCACCGACCCCACTCTCCCCGTCATCATCATGACCGCCTACGCCTCGCAGAAGACGGCGATCGAAGCGGTGAATCAGGGCGCATTTCATTACCTGATCAAGCACGCCAAGAACGACGAGATCAAGATGGTGGTGCGCAACGCGCTGGATATGAAGCGCGTGCGCCGGGAGAACCTGCTCCTCAAGAAGCAGCTCAAGAAGACGTCGGACCTCAAGACCATCATCGGCAAGAGCGAGGAGATGCAGAAGGTCTTCCAGCTCGTCGACAAGGTGGCCGACACCGAGAGCACCATCCTCATCGTGGGGAGAGCGGCACGGGCAAGGAGCTCATCGCGCGCGCCATCCACTACCGCAGCTCGCGCGCCGCCGGCCCCTTCGTCTCCATCAACTGCGGGGCGCTGCCCGAGAGCCTCCTCGAAAGCGAGCTCTTCGGGCACGTGAAGGGCTCCTTCACCGGCGCCATCAGGGACAAAGAGGGGCTGTTCAAGGTCGCGCAGGGCGGGACCTTCTTCCTCGACGAGATCGGCGAGACCTCGCCGACCATTCAGGTCAAGCTGCTGCGCGTGCTGCAGGAGCGCGAGGTGATCCCCGTGGGCGGTACCAACCCCATCAAGG
>JAOTVO010000306.1 GCA_029863355.1 Candidatus Krumholzibacteriia bacterium | reverse complement strand
GCGGCCGTGAGCAGGATGCGATCGAAGGGAGCGGCGTCGGCCCACCCGGCCGAGCCGTCGCCCGCGCGCACTTGCACGTTGGTAAAGAGCAGGTCGTGCAGCGCGCATACGGCGCGCTCGGCCAGCTCGGGAATGCGCTCCACGGTGTACACCTCCGCCGCCATGATGGCCAGCACCGCGGCGTGGTAGCCGGAGCCGGTACCGATCTCGAGCACGCGCTCCCCGCCGGCCAGCCGCAGCTGCTCGGTGAGGTAGGCCACCATGTACGGCTGCGACATGGTCTGCTGGAAACCGATCGGGAACGAGTGGTCCGCGTAGGCCTCGGATCCGGCGTCTTGTCCGAGGAACACGTGACGCGGCACGCGCAGCATCGCATCCAGCACGCGCCGGTCGCGCACGCCGCGTTCGTAGAGTTGCTCGCGCACCATGCGCTCGCGCGCGATCCGATAGTGCGTCCACCTCACGGCTGGAATCGCCACCTTTCCATGTCCACGACGGCCTTGTAGTGCGTCATGTCGGTCTGCAGCGGCGTGACGGACACGTAGCCGTCCCGCACCGCCGCGATGTCGGTACCTTCGTCCTCGCGCCAGATGGGCGCCTCACCGCCGATCGTGTAGTGCGAGTGCAGCGCGCCCTTCCCCGTCGGCTCGATGAAGTTCTCGTAGTGTCGCGAGCCCATCCGCGTGACGCGCACGCCCCGGATGGGTCCCTTCTGCGGGTCCGGGATGTTCACGTTGAGCAGCGCTCCATCGGGCAAGCCCCGCTCGAGGACGCTCTCCACGACGAGCCGCGCCACGCGTCCGTTCTGCTCCTCGTCTGCCACGCTCCGCTGCAAGGCCGAGATCGCGATGGCCGGCACGTCGAGGATCCGCCCCTCGAACGCCGCCGCCACCGTGCCGCTGTAGTGCACGTCCTCCCCCATGTTGGGACCGTGGTTGATGCCCGACACGACCACATCCGGCTTGCGCTCGAGAATCACCTGCAGCGCGAGCACGACGCAGTCGGTGGGCGTGCCGCACACGCGGTAGCGTCGCTCGTCCACGCGCTTGATCTCGATGGGCCGGCGCACGGTGAGCGAGTGGCTGCTCGCGCTCTGCTCGGTATCGGGAGCCACCACGAAGACCTCGCCCAGCGGCTCGAGCGCGCGGGCAAGCACCTGAATTCCTCGGGCGTCGAAGCCGTCGTCGTTGCTTATGAGGATGCGCGTGGGCATGGGGCCGGACGCACGCTAGCTTACCAAAAGAACGATTTGAAGACCAGCCTCAAGAACCGGCCCGTGTCGACGAGCGGGTTGATGGCGCTCTGCTCCGCGCCATAGATCGTGCGCACCGGCACCGAGGCGATCCGCGCCCCCGCGCGCCCCGCCCGGATCAGCAGCTCCGACTCGGCCTCGTAGCGCACGCTGCGCACGCCGAGCTGCGCGTAGAGCCCGGCGCGGATCATGCGGTAGCCGTTCTGGGAATCGGGTATACGGGCGCGCGCCAAGAGCGACACCGCCCACGAGGTCACGTGGTTGGTCCAGAGGCGAAGGGCCGGCATCCCCGCCGGGGTCTCCAGGCGATTGCCCACGATGATGTCCGCCCGGGTCTCTCCCCAGCGGCGCAGGAAGGCGGGGATGTCGTCGGGGTCGTGCTGCTCGTCAGCGTCGAGGGTGATCGCGTACTCGGCGCCGATCTCGGCGGCCTTGGCGATGCCGGTGCCGAGTGCTGCCCCCTTGCCCAAGTTGCGTTCGTGCTGGACGGCCGCCACCCCGGCCCGGCGGGCGACGCCGAAGGAGTCGTCGGAGGAGCCGTCGTCCACCACGACGATGCGCTCCCGCGGGAGATGCCGCGCCACGCCGTCGAGCACGCGCTCCAGGTGGTGCGCGGCGTTGTACGCCGGGATCACCGCCGCCGTTCGCTCGGCGATCGGCCGCTCAGTAGCCATCGCTCTCCGTGCGGCCCAGGGGCCGGAAATGGCACCACTGGTCGCTGTGGGCCTTGATGATGCGCTCCAGATCGCGCAGGCACGCCTCCTGGACCCGCTCGACCCGCTCCGTCTCGTCGCCCTCGGTTTCCACGCGGTGCGTCCCCCCGTGGACGTAGCGGTAGCGCTCGCGGCCGTCGAAGACCAGCGCCCCCGTCAGCACGGGCACCCCGCCGCGGACGGCGAGCAGCAGGTGCCCGAGCGGGAACTCCCCCTCGACGCCGAACAGACTGAAGCGCTTCTTCGCCTTGCCGTAGGCGCGGTCCACGAGCAGGGCGACGCACCCACCGCCGTCGAGCGCCTCCTTGAGGCGATAGAAGGACCCCTCCATGGGGTAGGCCTGCACGCCGAGTTGCGCCCGGCGCCCCGAGTAGAAGCGGGTGACCCACTTCGAGGGATGCTCGAGTGCGACCGTGTGCACGCGGTGGCCCAGGCGGCTCAGGAGGTAGCCGCCGAGCTCCCAGGGTCCGATGTGCGCCGATGCGATTATAAAAGAATGAGTTGCGCCGCTCTCTTCGAGCGCTTTGTCAAATGCCTCGAGGTCGCACCGAGCAGCGATCTCCTCCCAGCGCATGAACGGCAGCTCCAGGAACAGCTGGATGGCGCGGGCGAAGTTGATGACCACCGCGTGCGCCCGCCGGCGCAGCTCTTGCTCGGGGTACGTCCCGCCGTGGATCACCCGCAGGTTCTCGACGACGACGCGGCGCGTGCGGGGGCGGAGCGCGTAGTTCGCCTCCCCGATGATGCGGGCGATCCACTGGGGTATCGGGCGGGGCAGCACCCGCGAGAAGAACGCCCCCAGGTGGTAGAAGATAAAGCCGATCATCCGGTCCGCCAGCGTGCTGCCATGCGCGGTCACCATACCCGCCGCCGCCGCGCGCTGGCAACGGCAAAGCCCCCGCCCTTGACCGGGACGCCCCGGGGCGCTAAGATCCCAGGTAGAGATCGTGACGAAGGAGGTTACAATTTCGCGAAAACGACATCCCGTCTCCCTCACCCTGACGCCCAGGGCCTGAGCTTGCCTTCCCACGGCCCGGCGGCGCCCTCCCCCGACCGCACCCGCGAGATCGCGCGCATTCTCGAGAGCCGCATCATGGTCCTCGACGGCGCCATGGGCACCATGCTGCAGTCGTACCGCCTCGACGAGGCCGCCTTCCGGGGCGAGCGCTTCCGCGACCACCCCATAGACCTGCGCGGCGACAGCGACCTGCTCTGTCTCACGCAGCCGCGCATCGTCGAGGAGGTGCACCTCGCCTACCTCGAGGCCGGCGCGGACATCGTCAGCACCAACAGCTTCACCGCGACCCCGGTCTCCCAGGCGGACTACGGCCTCGGCGAGCTGACCCACGAGATCTGCCGCGAGGCC
>JAOTVO010000305.1 GCA_029863355.1 Candidatus Krumholzibacteriia bacterium | reverse complement strand
CTCGAAGGCGGCGAAACCGATGGGAAAGGGCTTGCTCGCCTGCACGCCGAGGCTGAAGGCGTCGGTCGCCACCAGGTCTCCCCCGCCGCTGTTCTCGCCCATCTTGAAGGTCTGGTACATGAAGCCGGCGGCGAGGTCCACGGGCATCTCGAACCACTGCGAGATGCGGTGGCGCGCGCCGATGCCGAAGAGGCTGATCTTGCCTAGCTCGGCGTCGCCCGCTTCCACGCCGGCGACGAGACGCACCAGGGCCTGGGTGCCCTTCACGTTGCCCACGCGCAGCTGCGGCACCACCAGGCCGAACGAGTTGAGCTGGAAGCCGCCGGGAAAGTAGAACTGCGTCCCTCCGTTCCCGGGGACGCTCACCGCCGCTCCCGGGCCGACGATGGTGGGGGCGCTGGTGGACGTGGTCGTGGGCGAGAAGGGGGCTTCGGTCGTCGCCGAGAAGGTCTTCTGGTCGTCGCCGAAGACCACGCCCATCACCGGAAATTCGAGGCTCACGCGCACGCCGGTCGACGGAATGCGCGCGGAATAGAAGAAGCCGTTGTTGAGGCTGGCGCCGAACGCATCGTTGAGGGGAGCGAGATAGCCCTTGGCGTTCTCGCCGGTATACACGGATAGCTGGTCCTCAACCTGCGCGAAGGCGGGCACGGAGGCAGCGAGCACCGTGCACGCCAGTGCCAGCACGAAGGCACATCGCGTCATGTCTCCCTCCTTAGTGGTGGAACAACCCTGGCCGTCACGCTAAACTGCCAGTCTACCACCAACGTGTCGAACGAGCAAGGCCAGCGTTACACCGCCCGCGCACGGATCGCTTGCGGCTGGCCGGTGGCGCCGACCACGCTGCGCCACAGAAAGCTTTCCGGGTGGATCCGCCTGGGCCCTTGGGATATGACCAGCTCGAGGGGGAGGTGGACGTACACGCCGTGCCATAACCCAATCAAGCAGTCCGTTTTTCCGGCCATGGCTGCGTGCACCGCCGCGCGGGCGAGGTCGTCGCAGAAGATAGCGTCGCTGGCGTTGGCCTTGACGCTGCGGATCATGTAGCTAGGGTCGATGTACTTGATGTGGTGGAAGATGTCCTTGCCCCGGCAGTGCCCCACGATCTCGTCGCGCAGGAAGGCGCCGATGTCCTCGTGGAGCTTGTTGCCGGAGGCGTCGTAGCGCGTATCTCCCTGCTCCAGGAGGTTCTGGCCCGCGCCCTCGGCCACGACGATCAAGGCGTGCCCGCGCTCGCGCACGCGCTTTTCGATGAGGTCGAGGAGGCCGCCCTCGCCGCGGAGGTCGAAGGGCACCTCGGGGATGAGACAGAAGTTGGCCTCCATGCTGGCCAGCGTGCCGTAGGCCGCGATGAATCCGGCGTTGCGCCCCATCACCTTCACCAGCCCGATGCCGTTGGGCGTTCCCACCGCTTCCACGTGGGCGCTCTCGATGGCCAGCCGCACCACGCCCACGGCAGTGTCGAAACCGAAGGTCTTGTAGACGAACGGGATGTCGTTGTCGATGGTCTTGGGAATCCCGACGATCGCGATGGTGAGCCGGCGCCGCTCGATCTCCTGCCAGATCGCGTGCGCGCCGCGCAGCGTGCCGTCGCCGCCGATGCAGAAGAGCACGTCGATCTTCATCTCCACGAGCCGGTCGACGAGCAGCCCCACGTCTTCGGCGCCGCGCGAGGTGCCGAGCACGGAGCCGCCCTCGTTGTGCACGGTGCGCACGAACTCGTTCGTGAGCGTGATGGTGGGATTGCCGTGCGCGGGGTTCATGCCGCGGAAGCCGTACTTGAAACCGATGATCTCCTCGACCTCGTACTTGTGGTGCAGTTCGAGGAAGAGGGATCGGATCACGTTGTTCAGACCGGGGGCGAGCCCCCCGCAGGTGACCATCGCCACGCGGGTCTTGGGCGGATCGAAGAAGAGCTTCTCCCGCGGGCCGGCGCGCTGCATAAACACCCCGCAGTCGAACCCCTCCTCGGCGTTCCCCGTGATGCGGTGAAGGACCCGCGTGTCGTCGGGGACGAAATAGGCGATCCCGTCTCCCCTGCGCGTGGACAAGCCGAGCGGCGACGGCACCTTCCGTTCTCCGAGCATGCGAACCACGAAATCGTCCGACGAGAGCATGGCGCGAGCCTCCTTGCTGTCACTGCGCTTCCGCGCGCGGCTTGAGTATGATCGCCTTGTTGTGGTGTCCGTCCATGATGACGCCGACCGGCGCGTCGAAACGCAGATGCCGCGTGAAACGCCGCTCGCAAACGGCGGGCTGCGCCGCGAGCCATTCCCAGTCGATGAAACTGCCCCCTTCGCCGGTCACCGTGATGTATCCCACCTTGGAGGCCGTGATGTTCTGAAAGAAGTGCGTGCCCTGCGAGGGCGTTACCTTGACGTCCTTCATGCCGGTCTCCACGATCACGCGCGCGCCGCTGATCTCCTCCCAGCGCACCGGAATTCCCAGCCACGGATCGGCCGACCCCCAGCGCCCCACGCCGATGAGCACGTAGGGGGTGCGGTTCTCCAGGAGGTCGACGTTGAACAGCCCCACCTCGCGCGCCACGTGGATGCTCTGGGCGCGGTCGAAGCGATCGATGTCGACCACGACGACGTCGTGGATGTCGTTGATCATGCCGTTGCCCAGCACGGCGTAACTGCGACAGATGACGTCCTCGATGGCGGTGTCCAGGATGCTGAGGCGCTCGAGCTCCTGTTCCACGACCATGGGGCGCATCTGCAGGAGGTAGAACTCCTTGCGTCTCCGCGCCGGGCCGGAGAGGTTGGCGGCGAACTCGATCTCGACGGGGCCGCTCATGCCGTTGCGGCCGAGCTCGAGGAGCCGGTTCAGTATCTGCGGAAGCGGATAGAGGTCGTTCTTCAGGATGGGGGCAAGCGTGACCACGCGCACGCCGGGGCGCGAGGTCCCGTCGTAGATCGCGTGGTTCTCCCGGGAGTAGGTCGACCCCACCGCGGCCAGCGTGCCGTCGCGCTCGGCCACGTCGAGGCCCAGATTCCCCAGCTCGGGCCACTTCTCGCCGTCGTCGTCGCCGCCCGAGGATTCGAGCGCGTAGAACGTCTTCTGCGAGTACTTGAGGACGTCCGCCACGTTGGAGAACTGCACGATGTGTCGCGGGTAGCGCGGACAGAAGCGGACGGCGGCCCCGCCTTCCACCACCTGCTTGCCCAGGCCGAGCGCCACCGAGGCGATGCCGTCCTCGGCCTTCATCGGCGCGATGGGGTAGTAGTTGTGCGAACGGGCCACCCCGGAGATGTCGGGGTAGAATCGGCGTTCGTGCGCGGTGCCCACCAGACGTTGCAGGATCACGGCCATCTTCTCCTCTTCCACCCGATACGGCGTCGATTTGATGT
>JAOTVO010000304.1 GCA_029863355.1 Candidatus Krumholzibacteriia bacterium | reverse complement strand
GCGATCCGACAACACCGTGCGAAGCCGGATGAAGGCGCCCATCGTGCCGATGAACGAGGGCCACAGGGGCACGGGGATGAAGTAGGGTGGCGACACGTTGAGTCCGTAGCGTCGCGCCGTGATGTAGTGACCGAGCTCGTGGGCCAAGAGCGTGGCGAGCAGCGGGAGCGAAAACGTGAGCCCGGCGGCCCATGCCGCCCCTGCGGAGGGCGCGGAGATCAACTCGCCGAACAAGCCGAAGAGATGCCCGGGCTGCAGCGTGCCGGCGAGGATCGCTCCGGCATAGGTGGTGGTGACCAGCGTGGCGGCGAGCAGCAGGGCGTGGAGTGCCCAGCGCTCGGGGCGCCGGGGCCACGCACGCGTGAGAATCAGGTGCCGCCCGTCGGGTTCCTCGGACCAGTAGGCCGACCCGGGCCAGCGCGCGAGGGCCTTGGCGAGGTCGGGGGAAGGGCCAGCGTGCGCCGGGTCCACCAGACCGTCAACCACTTGTCGATCAGGCAGTTGCGTGGTTTGCCACGCCCGCAGATAGGGCAGCAAACCGTCACCGAGCCCTTGACTCACCGGACCCCGAGGCCTAACATTAAGCCGTTCCCACACATCCGCAGATTCCGGACCGCTGACCACTCAGCGCTCAGCCGCACAAAAGTACCCATCCTGACCTCGCCTGCTCCCCGCAGGCCAACGGAGCACCCGCGCACGTGGACATCGCCGAACTCAAGAGAAAATCGGTCGCAGAGCTGCAGGCCATGGCCGAAAGTCTGAACCTCTCCAACTACTCCGGTCTGCGCAAGCAGGATCTCATTTTCCGCATCGAGCAGTCGCTGCTCGACTCCGAGACCGTCCTGCGGGGCGAGGGAGTCCTCGAGATCCTGCCCGAGGGCTACGGCTTTCTCCGCAGCCCGGACTGGAACTACCTGTACGGCCCCGACGACATCTACGTCTCTCCCAGCCAGATCAAGCGGTTCGATCTGCGCACCGGCGATACGATCCTGGGCCAGGTTCGCCCGCCCAAGGAGGGAGAGCGATATCTCGCGCTGCTCAAGGTCGAGACGGTCAACGGGGAGGAACCCGAAAAGGCCAAGCATCGGGTGGCCTTCGAGAACCTGCGGCCACGCTACCCAGAAGAGCGCATCAAGCTCGAACGCAAGGACGGTGACCTCTCGACGCGGGTGATGGACCTGCTCAGTCCCATCGGCAAGGGCCAACGCGCGTTGATCGTGTCGCCCCCGAAGGCCGGCAAGACGATCCTCCTGCAGAAACTCGCCAACTCGATCATCGAGAACCATCCGGAGATCTACCTCATCGTGCTGCTCATCGACGAGCGGCCGGAGGAGGTCACCGACATGGAGGAGAACGTGCAGGGGCCGAACGTGGAGGTGATTTCCTCCACCTTCGACGAACCGGCCGATCGTCACGTTCAGGTGGCCGACATGGTGATCGAGAAGGCGAAGCGGCTCGTCGAGCACGGCAGGGACGTCGTGATCCTGCTCGACTCCATTACGCGGATGGGCCGTGCGCACAACGTCGTGGTGCCGCACTCGGGCAAGATCCTCTCCGGTGGAGTGGATGCGAACGCGCTGCAGAAGCCCAAGCGATTCTTCGGTGCCGCGCGCAAGATCGAGGGCGGGGGCTCGCTGACCATCATCGGCACGGCGCTGGTCGACACCGGGTCGCGCATGGACGAGGTGATCTTCGAGGAGTTCAAGGGCACGGGTAACTCCGAAGTCGTGCTCGACCGCCGCATCGCCGAGCGGCGCACCTTCCCGGCGATCGACGTGCAGAAGACGAGCACCCGAAAGGAAGAGCTGCTGCTCTCCAAGGACGAGCTCAACAAGGTCTACCTGCTGCGCAACTTCCTCGCGGACATGCCGCCGGTCGAGGCGATCGAGTTCCTCCTCGAGCGAATGAAACGCACCAAGACGAACACCGAGTTCTTCGCCACCATGGCGCAGGGGTGACGGGACGGCTGCTGGGCGTGGACTGGGGAGAGCGCCGGATCGGCCTCGCGCTCTCCGACGAAACGCGCACGATCGCCCGACCGCTGACCACCCTCACACGCCGCGCCGGCAAACGCTTTCCGATGCAGGCCCTGCTCGCCGCATGCGCCGCGCACCAAGTCACCGCGATCGTCGTGGGTCTGCCGCTCGACGAGCGTGGCGAGGAGGGGGACGCGGCCACGGCGGCGCGTGCGATGTCCGCGGACATCGCACGTCGCACCGCGTTGCCGGTGATGCTGTGGGATGAACGGCTCACCACGGCGCGCGCCCTGCGTGCGATCCGTGAGCAGGGAGGCTCCACGCGCGGGCGCAAGGCCGACGTGGATGCCCTCGCGGCCGCCGTGATCTTGCAGCACTACCTGGACGCTCAGCAATGACGATGCGGCGGACGACGACGGACGGTCGAGCTTGGATTCGGCGGTTCGCCGCGGGCACGGCGCTGCTGGCCGCTGCCTGTGGGGGGACCACAGCGGACCATTGTGCGGGTGCCCCTGCCCCCTTGGGTTGCGTCACCGTCACCATCCCGCGTGGGGCCAGTTTCGCCGCCGCGGTCGATTCGCTGGCGGCGCATGGCGTGATCGGCTCGCGCCTCGCATTCACGGCGTACGCACGCCTGCGCGGGCTACCGGCCGAACTGAAGAGCGGCACCTACCGGTTTCCCGCCGGCGCCCGGTACGGCGACGTCGCGCGGACGCTCGAGGTGGGACGCGGAGTGGAGGTGCGGTGGAGCGTTCCCGAGGGACTGATGCTGACGGAAGTCGCCCGTTCCGCCCAGTTGCGACTGGGCATCCCGGCCGAGTCGGTGCTGGCGGCGGCGCGCGATCCCGCGACGCTCGCCGCGCTGCAGCTGACCGGGATCGCATCGTCCGCCGAAGGCTACCTGTATCCCACCACCTATCAGCTTCCCGTCGGCATCGATGCCCGTGGTCTGTTGGCCGTGATGGCGGCGGAATTCAGGGATCACTGGTCCCCCGCCTGGGACGTGCGGCTCGCTGAGCTCGGGATGAGTCGTCACCAGGTCGTGACGCTGGCCTCGATCGTCGAGGCCGAGGTACGCTACGGCCCCGACCGCGAGTACGTGGCGGCGGTATACCACAACCGGTTGCGGCGCGGCATGCCACTGCAAGCCGACCCCACGGTGATCTATGCCCACGGGCGACGGCTACCGCGCGTGTGGGAGCGGCATCTGCGGATCGCATCGCCCTACAACACCTACCTGCACGCGGGCCTGCCCCCGGGCCCGATCAGCCAGCCGGGGAGCGCCAGTCTCGAGGCAGCGCTCTATCCGAACCCCTCGCCCTACTTGTATTTCGTGGCGCAGGCCGACGGGAAGCACGTCTTCTCGACGACCTACCAGCAGCAC
>JAOTVO010000303.1 GCA_029863355.1 Candidatus Krumholzibacteriia bacterium | reverse complement strand
CGACGTGTTCGACGGCGACGGCCGTTTCGTGCGCCAGATCACGATTCGCGGCCCGCGCCGTCCGGACCGGGACGAGCTCCGAATCGTCGGCGAGCGGGTATTCGTCGTCACCAACGTGAGGGAGTCGGCGGGTACGGCCGACGCCGCGGATGCCGGCGAACTGGAGCTCATCTGCCTCGAACGGCGGGACGTGCGTTGAACGACTACGTGCGCATTATTCATCGAGGACACCGGCGTCTGCCTTGAAGCCGGCGGTATCCAACTGGAATCTGAATCTCTTTCAGAGGGGGCACAGTGGTGAAGCGGATTCTTGCGACGGTGCTGATTCTCGCTATGCTGGGCGCGATCGGATGTTCTTCGATGAGCCGCACGCAGAAGGGCGCCGTAACGGGTGCCGCCGTGGGGGGCGCGATCGGCGCAGCCATCGGCCACCAGACCGGCAACACCGCGGTGGGCGCCATCCTGGGAGCGGCCATCGGGGGAGCGGCCGGCGCGTGGATCGGGCACTACATGGACGAGCAGGCCAAGGAGATCGAGCGTGACATCGAAGGCGCGCGCGTGGAGCGCATCGGCGAGGGCATCAAAATCACGTTCCAATCCGGTCTTCTGTTCGATGTTAACAAGGCCGAGTTAAAGCAGGCGAGCAAGGACAACCTCGTCGAGCTGGCGACGATCCTCAACAAGTACCCGGATACGGACATCCTTCTGGAAGGCCACACCGACGCGTCGGGGTCGGAAGAGTGGAACCTGGAGCTGTCCGAGAAGCGCGCAAAATCGGTGCAGGCATATCTATCCGGGCAGAAGGTGGATCCGCGCCGGTTTACCGTCGTGGGCTATGGTGAGCAGCAGCCCATTGCCAGCAACGAGACCGCCGACAGCCGCACCCAGAATCGCCGCGTCGAGGTGGCCATTTTCGCCAACGACAAGCTCAAGAAGGTGGCCAAGGACAAGACCGACGAGGGCTAGACGCGTACGCACGCGTAGAAAAGGCGGCCTCTTTCGAGACCGCCTCTCCTCGTATCGATCGATGTCGAGTGTGGCTACTGGGGACAGGCCGTGTCGCGCTGGTGCTCGTCCCAGCAGGACTTGACGCCGCCGTTGTAGTCGGGGCAGGTGATGCTGCCGGAGCCGTCCGCGGACCAGAGGATGGTGCAGCGGGCGTCCTCGCTGGCGTCGTAGTGCTCGATCGTGCCTTCGACCGGCGTCTCGCGGAACTCGAGCGTGTCGCCTTCGTCCTCGTGGCCGACGCCGTTGACGGTGACGAGCAGCATGTCGAGCAGCTTGGTGTCGGTCCAGTCGATGCGCGCTACCTCGACGCCGTTGGTCTCGTCCACGGGCTCGTAGAACTGCCAGTAGCCCTCGGTCTCCATGGAGGTGCCGTCGAACCACTTGAAGTGGTCGAGCGGCTGCGCGGGGTCGTTCGAGGAGACCTCCATGCGCCACTGCACGCTGTTGCCGACGGGCAGACCATAGAGGAAGATCGAGTATTCCGCAGCCGTCTCCTTGTCCACGAAGAGGTACGTCCACAGGTAGGAACCGTCGTCCTGCTTCTGCGGCACGGAGTGGATGGCCAGCGCGAAGGCCGCGATGGGCTCCTCGAGCGCGTCGAACGTGATGAGCTGCGCATAGAGCGCGCGCACGAAGGCGTTGATCCAGTTGCTGCGGTCGATCGCCGTCGCGCTCTGCAGCATCTGCGCACTGGGCTTGCCCGTGGCCAGCGACTGTGCGTCCACGGCGGGCGCCGTTGCGCCGAAGAAGTCGAGCTGGAACTTCATCGTGGACGTCGACGGCAGCGCGGGGGCGCCGGTCGGGTCGTCGCCGGGCAGCGTGATGCTGTCGTTGCCGGAGCAGCCGGCGAGCACGGCGAAGGCGAGCGCGCACAGCGCCGCGGTCCATCGTCTGGTTTGCTTGTTCATAGCCAGTCCTCCTGTGTGAATCGTGTGTTTCATCGAACCGTCTCCGCGACGGGTAAAGCAGACGGCGTGCCAACCCGACGTCCATGTAACTGGTTGTAAATAGGCTAGTTGTACGACCAGCCCAGCTCCGCCGCGGTGTGGTCCGGCGCTCACACCTGTGAAAGCTCGGCGGGCCAAAGGCCGTGCGCGCGGAGTGGGCACGGGATACAATGACCCCGCATCGGCCGTCACGGGAGGAGGCCCAACCCTATGAGCAAGCTCACGCTCGCGGGACTCGTCGCCCTCGGAATCGTCACGCTGCCACTCGCGGCGCAGCGCCTCTCCGCGCGCAGCGACGTGCCCGGGATCGCGCTGCGCGTGGCCGGCGCCCACGGGATCGGCGCCTGGGGCAGCGTGGTCGAGATCAGCTATACGTTCAACGTCGAGGCGGGCACCCGGAAGTCCTTCCGCAAGTGGACGTGGCGTCCGCGCGAGGGGCGCGTCACCTACCACGGCGGCTCGCGCATCGACACGGCGCTCACCTACACGACTGCCGACCTGCACCCCGACTCGCCGCAGATCCTGCGCGACCTCGACCACGCCTTCATCAATGATCAGTACTGGCTGGTCTTCCCCTTCCACCTCGTCTGGGACAGCGACGTCACCGTGACCGACGAGGGAACCGCGCCGCTCCCCATCGGCGAGGGCAGCGCGCGTAAGATCGTCGCGCGCTACGGCCCCACGGGCGGCTACACCCCCGGAGACGTCTACGAGGTCTTCGTCGACGAGCACGAGCGAATAGTGCAATGGCGCTTCCTGGAGGGGGGCGACGAGACCGAGGCGCACCCCATGACCTTCGAAGACCATCGCACCTTCGGCGGCCTGCGTATCCCCATGGAGCACCGCAGCTCGGACGGCTCGTTCCGCCTGTTTTTCACCGACGTGCGCGTGGAGCTGGAGTAGCTAGGCCGCCACGGCACGGGCCGCCGGCTCCTCGGCGGGCTGGGCGCAGAGCACGCGGTAAATGCGCGCCATGGCCAGGGCCGTCACCGGCAGCGAGACGAATACACCCACGCCAAAGAGGATGCAGCCCAGCAGGTTGATGCCGAAAACGGCCAGCGCAAAGAGGAAGAGGTCGAGCGTATAGCCGCGCGTCATTGCCCAGCTCTTCTGCAGCGCGTCGATGGGCCCCGCCTTCTGATCCACCACGACGAAGCCGGCGAACATGAGGCGCAGGCCCACGATGATACCCGGGACGATGAGGAGGATAAGACCCGCGATGACGGCGGCGGTGCCCACGAGCGTGGCCACGAAGAGATTGGGCACGCGGTCGATGCCGTCGAAGAGGTTGGCGAACTCGGGCATCTGACCGGCCTCGAACTTGAGCACGATCTTCACCAGACCGATCTCGATCACCAGCGTGACGAAGACGTGCACGAACCACATGAGGAAGTCAAAGCGGCCGC
>JAOTVO010000302.1 GCA_029863355.1 Candidatus Krumholzibacteriia bacterium | reverse complement strand
GTTGAGAACGCGCTCAAGGCAGCCTTCGACTGGAAGGTGCGCAAGAACATGGCCAAGGGCGCCAAGAAGGAGACCGGCTACAAGGTCATCCACTTCCGCCAGTGCTTCCACGGTCGCTCCGGCTACACGTTGTCGCTGACCAACACCGATCCGGTCAAGACCATGTACTACCCGAAGTTCGACTGGCCGCGCGTCACCAACCCCAAGGTCATCTTTCCCCTCGACGCCCATCTGGAGGGAGTGGTGGAGGCGGAGAACAAGGCCAAGCGCGAGATCGAGGAGACCATCCGCCGCGACGGCGACGACATCGCCGCGCTCATCATCGAGCCCATCCAGGGCGAGGGCGGAGACAACCACTTCCGCATGGAGTTCCTTCGCTACCTGCGCCAGGTCACCGAAGAGAACGACATCATCTTCATCTGCGACGAGGTGCAGACCGGCGTCGGTCTCACCGGTAAGTTCTGGGCCTTCGAGCACGCGGGCATCACGCCCGACGTCATCGCTTTCGGCAAGAAGCTTCAGGTCTGCGGAGTACTGGCCTCGGACAAGCTCAACGAGGTGGACAGCGTGTTCAAGGTGCCGGGCCGCATCAACTCGACGTGGGGGGGCAACCTCACCGACATGGTGCGGGCCACGCGCTACCTGCAGGTGATCGACGAGGACGGGCTGGTGGACAACGCCCGTGAGGTGGGCGCGTACCTCGCCTCCGCGCTCGACGGGCTGCGCGATCGGCACTCCGGCACGGTGAGCAATACGCGAGGGCGCGGGCTGATGTGCGCCTTCGACCTGCCCGACGGGGACGCGCGCAAGAAGTTCCTCGCCGGCGCGAGGGCGAACGGGATGCTCATCGTCGGGTGCGGCGAGCGCAGCGTGCGCTTCCGCCCGCCTCTGACGCTCACGCGCAAAGAGGTCGACGAGGCGGTCGCGATCATCGATCGGACGCTGACCCAGATGAGCGGGTAGGGCGTGAACGCGGGCGCCCGGCTGGACCAGGCCATGGCGGACCTCGTCTTCTCGCACGTGCGCAAGTGCTTTCCCGGCGGCGTCGTTGCCGTCGAGGACTTCACGCTGACGGTGCCGAACCCCACCATGGTGGTGCTCGTCGGCCCGTCGGGGTGCGGGAAGACGACCGTGCTGCGCATGGTCGCCGGGCTCGAACAGCCGGACGCGGGGGAGATCCACCTGGGTGCGGCGCGCCTGGACACGCTCCCTCCCCGGCAGCGGGACATCGCGATGGTGTTCCAGAGCTACGCGCTGTACCCGCACATGACCGTCGCAGAGAACCTCTCCTTCGGCCTGCGGTTGCGCCGCGTGGCGCGCGAGCGCATCGCCGAGCGCGTGGGCGAGGTGGCGCGCACGCTCGAGATCGACGAACTGCTCGCGCGCAAGCCGGGCGAGCTCTCCGGCGGCCAGCGGCAGCGCGTGGCGCTGGGCCGCGCCATCATCCGCGAGCCCCGGGTGTTCCTCTTCGACGAGCCGCTCTCCAACCTGGACGCTCGCCTGCGCGCGGAGATGCGCGCGTCGATCAAGCGCCTGTACCGGCGCCTGCGCGTCACCTCCATCTACGTCACGCACGACCAGGTGGAGGCGATGACGATCGGCGAGATGCTGGTGGTGATGAACCGCGGCCGCATCCACCAGGTGGGCACCCCGGAGACGTGCTATCGTCTGCCGGCGGATACCTTCGTCGCCTCGTTCCTCGGCGCTCCGGCGATGAACCTGATCGAGGCGCGCTGGGACGCGGCGGCCGGAGTGATGCGCCACGCCGGCGGGGCGATCGAGGCGCCGCCGGCGGTGCGCGCGCGGCTGGGGGGCTACCGCCGGGAGCGGGTGGTGATCGGCGTGCGCCCCGAGGACGTGGGCGCCCGGCCGGAGACGGAGGAGCCGACCCTCCGGCTGGAGGGGCGCGTGGCCCTGCTCGAACTACTGGGCGGCGAGATGCTGACGCACGTCGACGTGGGCGGGGCGGCGCTCGTAGCACGGGGAAAGAACCTGGGCGCCGGCGAAGGCGAGGCGGCAACCGTCTACGTGCCCGAGAGCCGCGTGCACGTCTTCTCCGCCGAAGACGGTCGGCGAATGGACGCGGCGGCGGGGTAGAACGAGTGAGCACATGACGGCCTTCGTCCGCATCCACGAGCAGCGCGACCGCATGATCTTCTGGGCCATCGCGGTGTCGCTGCTCCTGCACGCGGTGATGTTACTGCCCGGCGTGCGCGACATGTTCGCCGGGCTCGATTTTGATTTCGAGGAAGAACCGGTGGTCGTACCCATGGAATTCACCCTGGTATCGCCTCCAAACCAGCCGTCGCCGACGGACCGGATCAGCAAGTACCTGTCGACGGCCTCGGCCGCGGCCAGCGACGTCGTGGAGACGGAGAAGGAGACGGAGGAGCCGCACGGGGAGGGCGTGATCCCCATCCCGGACACGCCCTCGCCTTCGGAAGGTGTGGAGGGCGGCGGGACCAGCGAGCTGCCCCCGCTGCCGGAGCCGATCGTGGACCTGGGGGAGGCGTTCGAGAAGTCGCGCTTCATCGAGCAGTCCAGCCCGCTGCGCCAGCCGTCGATGCCCGAGCAGAACCCGGACTTTTACAATGAGGGTTCGGCGCGCGCGTCGATCGGGGGCATCCAGCTCAACACCACGGCGTGGGACTTCGCCCCCTACCTGCTCGATCTCAAGCACCGGATCAAGCAGCACTGGATCCCGCCGCTCGCCTTCACGGCGCTGGGCGCCATCCACGGCTACACGTGGGTCCGCTTCCGCATCTACCCCGACGGGAACATGGAAGCGCTAGAGGTCGTCGAGACGGAGGGACACGATTCCCTGCACCGCTCGAGCGTGAACGCGGTCAAGGGCGCGGCCCCCTTCCGCCGGCTGCCCAGCAGCTTTCCCGAGGACTACCTCGAGATCACTTTTGGTTTCTACTATCTGCTGCCGGGAGACGAGCATAAGTTCTTCAAGGATAGACAGGAAAGGAGCGGGCCTTAATGTGGGCGTTATTCGTCAAGGGCGGACCCGTCATGATTCCGATCGCCGTGCTGTCGGTGCTGGGTCTGGCGGTGACGATCGAGAAGCTCATCTCGCTGCGCGCGTCCAAGGTGATCCAGCGCGACGTGGTGAACGCGATCGAGTCGATCCGCACCCCCGCGGACATCCCCATGGCCATCAAGTTCTGCGAGCGTTACGCGACGCCGTTTGCCAACACGGTGCGCGTCGGCCTGGAGGAGGCGGCGGAGCCCTTGCCGCTCGTACGCCAGGCCATGGAGGACACGGGGCGCAGGGAGGTCAAGCGGCTCGAGCGTTACATGGTGGTGCTGGAGACGGTGGCCGCGGCGAGTCCGCTCCTGGGGTTGCTGGGTACGGT
>JAOTVO010000301.1 GCA_029863355.1 Candidatus Krumholzibacteriia bacterium | reverse complement strand
ATCCCCGAGCGCCCGTCGGTTGCCTACCAGCTGGGCCTGACCAGCGCCACCGGAATCGAGACCGAGGCCGGACCCATCGACACGCCGGAACGCCTCAACGAATCGATGAACATGAGCCTGGAGAGCGGGGTAGCTATCACCAGCGATTTCGACATTCGCGCGATATACTCAATGTCCACCAGCAAGACCGACTTTCGCACCAGCAAGACCGTCACCACGAACACGACGTGGCCAGATGTTCAGGTGAAGTGGGCTGGTCTGGAGCGCTTTGGACTGTTCCGCTCGTACCTGGAGAACGTGGACGCCAACTTCAACTTCAAGAGAACCTCGCAGGAGTCCGGCCGCGAGGGGGAGGATCCGGACAACATCCGGACGACGCTGCAAATGTCGCCGGCGCTGGTGTTCGGGTGGAAGAACGGCATCAACAGCAACCTGTCGGTCAGCTATAACAAGAACACGAGCGACACGCGCGGTTCGGTATCGGAGACGACCAGCCTCGGCGTGGCGCTCGATTTCCGCAAGCAGTTCGCGGGAGGATCGGGCTTCCGCATCCCCATCCCCTTCCTCGGCAAGCGTGTGCAGTGGAAGAGCCAGCTGGACGCCAATCTCTCCCTCGCGTACAATCGCGCCGGCGGAAAACGCTACACGGAAGGATCCGACTTTTTCGAGCCGATTCCGAAGACCACGTCGTTTCGCGTGTCGCCGGCCGCCTCGTACAACTTCACGCAAGCGCTCAGCGGCCGCATGTTCCTGAACCTCGCGCGTTCGTACAGGGAGGATACGGACCAGACGACCACCTCGGTGGAACTGGGAGTGTCAGCCATCTTCACCTTCTAGGGGACCTTGCTGAGCATCGCACTCATGCGCTGGATACGGCGGCTGGCGGTCGCGTGGGCGGCGTGCGCCGGCGCGGCCTGCGGCCGGGCGGAGACGCCGCCGCCGACCTTCGAGGCGGCGCGCGTGCTCGTCCACGTGGACCGGCAGTGCGCGCTGGGGCCACGGGTGCCGGGAACGGCCGCGCGCGACAGCGCCGCCGCCTACATCGCGCGCGCCGCGGCCGCGTGCGGCGCGACGGTGTCGGCGCAGGCGTTCGAGCTGGACGACCCGTACGGCGCGGGCAAGCTCCGCCTGGTCAACCTGGTGGCGAGCTTCGCCGTCCAGCGCAAGAGCCGCGTGATGCTCGCAGCGCACTACGACACGCGTCCCATCGCCGACCAGGACAACACCGACTCGCTGCGCGCCCTCCCCGTGCCCGGCGCGGTGGACGCCGCCGCCTCGGTGGGCATCCTTCTCGAGATCGCCCGGCTGCTGGGCGAGCGGATGCCCGAGCGGATCGGCGTCGACCTGGTGTTTTTCGACGGCGAGGATTACGGCAAACCGGAGGATCTCCAGCACTACCTCCTCGGCTCCAAGCACTTCGCCGCCAACCTCGGCGGCTACCGGCCGGAGTGCGCGATCCTGCTGGACATGGTCGGCGGTGAGGGCACGCGCGTGACGCGCGAGGCTTACTCGGCGCGGGAGGCGCCCGGACTCCTCGACGACCTCTTCGCGCGCGCGCAAGCGTTGGATCTGGATTACTTCGTCGACGTCCCCGGCGGTCCCGTCTACGACGATCACGTGCCCCTGCTCATGGCGGGCATTCGCGCCGTCGACCTTTTCGGCTACGATTACGCGCACTGGCACACCACGCGCGACACGCCGGACAAGGTGGATGGGGTGCGCGTCGAGCAGGTCGGGGCCCTGCTGCGCGACTTTCTCTACCGCTACGGCCGCTGAGGGGGGAAGCCCCTTGCGCGGCGTCCCCGAATGTGCTAAATATCGGAGCGTGGATCGAAGTGGGCTGGGTGGCCCACTTTTTTGTTTGCCGGCGCCGCCGGCGGGACCGGCAACCTGTCCCGCAAGGGAATGACTGATAGGGAGTTACACGACTTTCTCGCACCCGAGGTCGACGCCCTCGGTTTCGAGTGTGTCAAGCTGGAGCGCTCGGGCAGCGCCGCCCATCCCGTCATACGGCTCTTCATCGACCACGCTGACGGGGTGAGCGTGGGGGATTGCGCGCGGGTCAGCCGCGCCCTGGGCCTGGTGCTCGAGCGGGAGGACCCGTTCCCGGGCCGCTACCTGCTCGAGGTGTCCTCGCCGGGCAGCAACCGGCCGCTGGTGAGCGAGGCGCACTACCGCCGCTTCGCCGGCAGTGACGCGCGCGTTCAGGCCGAGCGCAATGGAGCCAGAATGACATATACAGGGTGCATACGATCCTGTATAAATGATGTTCTGACATTGGATACGCCCGATGGAGAGGTCTCCGTTGCGCTCGCCGATATCATCAAGGCCCAACTCGTCGGCCGCGAGTACAAGATCGACAAAAAAATGAAGAAGAGCCGGCGCGACCGGAGAGCGAAAGCACAGCGGGAGTGATGACTGCATGAGTATCCATTTTGCCGAGGCCTTCAACCAACTGGCCCGCGAGAAGCGGATCGACCGCGCGATCCTCCTGGAGACGCTCCAGGCAGGGTTCGCCTCGGCCGTCAAAAAGAAGTACGGAGCCAACGCGGAGGTGCGTCTGGAGGACGACGGCCGCGGCAATCTCGAGCTGTACCTGATCAAGAACGTCGTCGACGACGTCGAGGATCCCGAGCGCGAGATCGGCGTCGCCGATGCCCAGGAATACGCGGAGGGGGCGGCGACGGGCGACGAGATCTACATATACCTGCCGTTCGAGGAGTTCGGACGCAACGCGATTCAGATCACGAAGCAGATTCTCATGCAGCGACTGCGCGAGTTCGAGCGCGACCGCGTCTACGAGGAGTACCACGACCGCGCCAACGAGATCGTCTCGGGCTCGGTCCAGCAGATCGACCGCACGGGCATCCTCGTCAACCTCGGCAACGCCGAGGCCTTCATGCCCAAGCGCGACCAGATTCGGCGTGAGCGCTACAACCAGGGCTCCACGATCCGCGGCTGCATCATGAAGGTGGACAAAGAGGCGAAGGGCCCCATGATCACGCTCTCGCGTACGAGCCCCGAGTTCCTCAAGGCGCTGTTCATGCAGGAAGTGCCGGAGATCTACGAGGGGCTCATCGAGATCAAGAGCATCGCACGCGAGGCGGGCGGTCGCTCCAAGATCGCCGTGTATTCGCGCGACGACCGCGTGGATGCCGTCGGTGCCTGCGTGGGCATGAAGGGATCGCGCGTGCAGGCGGTCGTCAACGAGCTCTCGGGGGAACGCATCGACATTGTACCCTGGAGCGACGACGTCCAGGCGTTCGTGTCCCGGGCGCTGTCGCCCGCCCGCATCGCGTCGGTGCGCGTCCAGAACGACGAGAAGACCGTGCTGGTCATCGTCGAGGAGGATCAGCTCTCGCTAGC
>JAOTVO010000300.1 GCA_029863355.1 Candidatus Krumholzibacteriia bacterium | reverse complement strand
GCGGCCGGCCTCTATGCGCGTGGCCATGTCCGCCAGCTTCCACTGCACGGCCTGGAACTTCCCGATCGGCTCCCCGAACGCCTCCCGCTCCTGCGCGTACGCCAGCGACGCGTCCAGGCTGGCCTGGGCGATGCCCACCGCCTGCGCGGCGATGCCAATGCGGCCGCCGTCGAGCGTGTGCATGGCGATCTTGAAGCCCTCGCCCTCCGCACCCACCATCTGGCTGGCGCTGACGCGCAGGTCCTCGAACACGAGCTGGACCGTACTGGAAGCGCGTAGGCCGAGCTTCTCCTCCTTCTTGCCGACCACGAAACCCTTCATGTCCGGCTCGAGAATGAACGCGGTGATGCCGCGCGCTTTGTGCGCGGGATCCGTACGCACCAGCACGACGAAAACGTCTGCCTCCGCGCCCGTGGTAATGAAAGCCTTGGTGCCATTGAGGACGTAGTCGCCGCCGTCGCGCACCGCGCTGGCCGTGAGCGAAGCCGCGTCGCTCCCCGAACCGGGCTCGCTCAGCGCGTAGGCTCCGAGCATCTCGCCCTTGGCCAACTTGGGCAGGTACTTATGCTTGAGCTCCTCGCTCGCCCACCGGACGATGGGACCACTGCAGAGGGAGTTGTGCACGGACACCGTCACACCCGTCGACGCGCACACGCGGTTGAACTCCTCGAGGGCCAGCACGAGCGCGAAGTTGCCCATGTCGGTGCCCCCGTACTGCTCCGGGACGAGCATGCCGAGGAAACCCAGCTGGCCCAGCTTCTTCACGATGTCCCCCGGGAAGCGCCCGAGCCGGTTGTTCTCATCGGCGACGGCCGCGATCTCCGTATCGGCGAAGTCCCGCGCCGTCTGCTGGATCATCTGCTGTTCTTCGGTCAGGTCGTACTGCAACGCTTCACCTTCTCTCGAGGGTTGGTCGGTGGGCGTCCGCAATCGGCCGGCGCCTCGTGTCCGGGTGGGTGTCGCGGCCCTGCGCGCGAGCGCGCGCAGCCCCGCACCGCGGGGCGTGCGGTCGTCGTGGGCACAAACCTATCACCGCCGCGCGGCGAGTGTCAAACAGGAATTGTCGGTCCGAAATAGAATCGCCCGGTGGAAACGCGCGCCCGCGCGCCCCTTCTCCCGGCGCGTCGCGTTACTTGAGGAGGAGCATCTTCCTGGTCTCGCGGTATCCCGGCTGCATCATCCGGTAGAAATACACCCCGCTGCTCACGCGCGCGCCACCGGCGTCGCGCCCGTCCCACGTCGCCTCGTAGCGGCCTCCCGGCCGCTCCCCGTCCACCAACACCCGCACCCGCGCGCCCCGCACGTCGTAGACCTCCAAGCGCACCGGCACCGCCGGCCCCTCCGGAACCCAGTACGCGATTCGCGTAGTCGGATTGAACGGGTTGGGGTGGTTCTGCCCCAGCTGCGCGCGCCCCACCGGAACGTACACCCACACCGCTTCGCTCGCGCTGCCCCCCGCACCCGTCGCCACCAGTCGGTACGCGTACCGGCCGCCCATCTCCACTCCCGTGTCCACCCAACGCACCGTCCCGAACGGCGCCCCCAGCCCCCGCGCCACGCGCTCGAAGCGTCCCTCCGCCTGCGAGCCCGAGACCTCCGCGCGCTCCACGTCGAACGAATAACCCGCCTCCGCGCTCACCCGCCACTCCAGCGCCACGCCCCGCCCCACCACCTCGTAGCTGAACGCCGCCCCCAGCACACCCGTCGGAATCCACCGCCAGATCAGGCCGTCGTTGTGCACGTTCGCGTGGAAGCCCGGCCACGGGCACTTGCTCTCGTCGTACGCGCCCGGAAAATCCCACACGTACACGTTCTTGTCCCAACCCGCCGCCACCAGATCCACGTCCCCGTCCCCGTCCACGTCCGTCACCGTCGGCACCCCGCGCAACGCGTCACCCATGGTGAGGGGAAAACCGTCCAGCGCGGTACCGCTCGCGTGCCACCCCTTTATCAAGCGATCCTCGTAGCCCAGCGCGATGTCGACCGCGCCGTCGCCGTCGATGTCGGCGATCACCGGAGAGGACTCCGCGTAGGTGGTGGTCGAGTAGACCACCGGCCAGCCGGGCAGGTCGGCGCCGGCGTGGTCGAGCCCGTAGAGCTTCCCATCCGACGACGGAATGAACGTGTCCAGCTTGCCGTCGCCATCGACGTCGCCCAGTGCCGGCGAGGGTCCGAAGAACGTGTTGTTCGCAAGCCATCGCGACCACAGCAGGGTGCCGTCGTGATGGAGTGCGCGCACGGTGCCGACGAGCGAGTTGACGACGATCTCCAGGTCGCCGTCGTCGTCTATGTCGCCGACGGCTGGACTTCCCCCTGCGTCGCTGCCCAGCGGGTAGGGCCAGCCGGGGAGGAGCGCGCCGCTGCCGTCGAACACGTAGATCGAATCCGCCTCGGTGGCGATGATGATTTCGTCGCTGCCGTCCCCGTCGAGGTCGGCGAGCGCCGGTGTGGAATACTGGAATACCACCCCCGGCAGCCGGCGGAACACGCCCGGCGTGAGCGGGTTGGCATCGCCGTCGATCTTCTCCACGCCGGAGTCGTCCCACGCGTAGAGGACGCCGCGCTCGTCTACGGCCACGATGTCGAGCGCGAAGTCACCGTCCAGGTCCCCGACCGCCACGCCGGCGCGAATGGCGTACTCCAGCGTCTGCGGCCACCCGGGAAGCGGCGCTCCCGTGTAGTCGAAGACGTACACCTCCTTGGTCGCGCGCGATGCGGCGACGATGTCCAGACCGGGCACCGGATCGATGCGCGCCAGCGCAATGTGCGAGACGTAGTTCTCCCCCAGCGTGTTGAGCACGCCCCAGGTGAGCGCGTCGCCGTCGCCGTCGATCAGCTCCAGGCCGTCGTGGTGCCAGGCGTAGACGTACTGGTCGCCGACCACGATCTCCAGATCGCCGTCGCCGTCGATGTCGCCGACCACCACGGAGCTCACCGTCTCGAGCAGAAGCTCGAGGGGCCAGGCCGGGGCCTGCTGCGGATTGGTGCTCGCCGACGCCGCCGGGCTCGCGGCGCTCTCGTTGCCCGAGGAGTCGATGGCGGTCACCTCGTAGTAGTACTTCGTCGTGCCCGCGAGGCCGAGGTCCAGAAACACCGTGTGCGTCACCGGATCGGCGTTGACGCGGGTGTAGGGCCCGCCCGGCGCCAGCGAGCGGTACACGTTGTAGTGGGCCACGTCGGCGCTCCCGCCCGTGTCCCAAGTGATCTGCAGACGATGGGGACCCAGGCTGGCGTCGCCCGATACCGAGCCCGGCGGCATCGGCGGGCGCAGCTCGAAGGTGTCCGCGTATGCGCGCCCGTAGAGGTCCGTCACCGCCAATGCCAGCCGGTGCGCCGTCCCCACGTCCGGCTCCTGCATCAGGAACCCGGCCGT
>JAOTVO010000299.1 GCA_029863355.1 Candidatus Krumholzibacteriia bacterium | reverse complement strand
GGCCGGCGGCTCCTAGGCCACCTGCGTCCGTACTGGGCCGTCTTCGCGGGAGGCATCACCGCGACGGTGCTCGCCAGCGTGTTCGACGGATTCACGTTCGTGCTCCTGATCCCGTTCGTACGCGCCTTGTTCGGTCGGCCGACACTCCCCGCCGAAGGGGGCTCGCCGGTCGAGGCGGTGCTCGATTTCGCCGCCGGGCCGTTCCTGCGGGCAGGCTCGCCCGAAGTGGCGTTGCGCAACGTCGTGATCGTCCTCCTGATCGCGCTGGTCCTGAAGAACGTCATGTACTACGCCCACGCGATGGCCAGCGTCGTGATCCAGGAAGGGATCGTCCGGGACCTGCGCCTGTCGTTGGTGCGTCATCTGCAGCTTCTCCCGCTGGGCTTCTTCCACCGCACTAAGGGCGGTCAGCTGCTGTCGCGGATCATCAGCGACACCGATCAGGTCAAGATGGCCGTCAGTGCGGCGCTGGCCTCGCTGCTGCAGAACGCGACGGTGATCGCGGTGTACCTGACCATTCTGTTCGCGCTCTCCTGGCGCCTCAGCTTGGTCACCCTGCTGCTCGCGCCGCTGCTCGTGCTCGCGCTTCGGCCGTTGCTGCGCAAGTTGCGGCGGCGTTCGCGCGAGCTGGCGGCCGAGCGCGGCGAAGTGACGAGCTTCGTCAGCGAGTTCGTGCAGTCCGTGAAGCTGGTACGGGCGTACGTCGCCGAGGAATTCGAGGCGACGCGGTTCGAGCGACTGGCCGAGCGCTACCGCCGCGGCGTCCTCCGCGCGCAACGGTATTCGACGCTGACGCACCCCGTGAGCGAGGTGTTCGGGGGGCTCATGCTGGTGACGATGCTGTGGGTCGGTGCGCGGCTCGCGCTGCGTGACCCGGCCGCCCTGCAGCCGGAAGTGCTGATGGCGTTTCTCGCGGTCGCGCTCCGCATGATGTCGCCGGTGAAGTCGGTCACGAACTTCCCGGCGGTTCTCGCCGGCGCCGTCGCCGCCGGGGAACGCGTGTTCGAGGTCCTGGACGTGGCAGCGGATGAGGGAGACCGGCCCGGCGAGGAGGAAGCCCGCTTTCGTGAGCGGATCTCCTACCGCGGCGTCTCGTTCGCCTACGGCGAGGAGGCCGCGGTTCTTCACGACGTCGACCTCGAAATCGGTGCCGGGCAGGTCGTCGCGATCGTCGGGCCGTCCGGCGCAGGGAAGACGACCCTGGTGGATCTGCTGCCGCGCTTCTACGAACCAACCGCGGGGGCGATCCTGTTCGACGGCGTGCCGATCACGCGCTACACCCGCCGGTCGCTGCGACGGCTGATGGGCATCGTGTCCCAGGAGACGTTCGTCCTCAACGATACCGTGCTGGCCAACATTGCGTACGGACGGGAGGACATCACCCTCGAGCAGGTGCGGGCGGTGGCGCGAGCCGCGAATGCCGACGAGTTCATCATGCGCCTGCCCCTCGGGTACGACACCATCCTGGGCGATCGCGGCACCCGCCTCTCGGGGGGCCAGCGTCAGCGCGTCGCGATCGCACGTGCACTGTTGCGGGATCCGCCCATTCTCATCCTCGACGAAGCGACGAGCGCTCTCGACACCGAGTCGGAGCGGGCGGTCCAGGAGGCGATCGACCGACTCATGGAGCATCGCACGGTGCTGGTCATTGCGCACCGCCTGGCCACGGTCCAGCACGCCGACTTCATCGCCGTGCTCGATGAGGGTCGGATCGTGGAGCGCGGCAGTCACGCGGATCTCTATGCGGCGCGTGGGCTCTACCACCGACTCTACGACCTCCAGTTCCGCGACTGACGTGCGGTCCGGCTTCACCATCGTTCGCAACGCGATCAAGCTCGACTTCCCGGTCGTGCCCGCAATCCGGTCCGTACTGGAGCTGTGCGATGAAGTCATCGTCAACGTCGGTCGCTCGGATGACGGCACCCGCGATCTAATCGCCTCGATCGGCGACCCCCGCGTTCGCATACTCGACACCGAGTGGGACTTCTCGCTCGGGAGCAGGATGCTCGCGGTGGAGACGCAGCGTGCGATGGATGCCTGCCGCGGGAGCTGGGGCGTCTACATCCAGGCCGACGAGGTGCTGCACGAGCACGGCGCGCGTACGCTGGCCGACGCCATCGCCGCGTGCGATGGAGATTCCCGCGTGGAGGGGTTGGCGGTGCGATACCTCCATTTCTATGGCGATTTCGAGACCCTCGCCACCAACCGGCGTTGGTATCGCCGTGAGGTCCGAGCGGTTCGTCTCCACGTCGGCATCCGTTCCCATCGCGATGCGCAGGGGTTCCGCGTTGGCGCGCAAGCTCGACGCGTGCGCGCGCGGCTCACCGAGGCCGCCGTGTTCCACTACGGGTGGGCCCGGCCGGCGTGGGCGATCGAGGAGAAGTACGAGGCGAACAAGCGCATCTGGACCGAGGGCGTGGACCAGATCACCCGCCAGCAAGCGCGCGGACACCTGGAGTGGATGCCGCTGCTGCGCCCGTTTCGCGGCACGCACCCCCGGGTGGCGCAGGACTGGATCGCCGAGCGCTCGCACGACCCCCGCCGCTACGTCGGGCCGCGGCGGCTCCGGCCCCGGCACCTGCGCTACTACGTGTCTGACTGGATCGAGCGGCTGACCGGGACGAGGCTGTTCGAATTCCGGAACTATGACGTGGTCTGAGGAGCCCAGGGCGTCGGCCGCCCCGCCGGTAGCCGGCCCGTCGCGACGAGATGGCGGTAGACGCCCACATAGGCATCCGCCATCGCGAGGTGTGAAAAGAACCGCTCCGCGTGCGCCCGGCAGGCATCGGGCGAGCGCGACGCGATGGTGCGCGATGCCGCGATCATCTCTTCCTGGGTGTCGCACAGCGCCCCCACTTCAGCCGTGAGGATCTCCGGGAGCGAGCCGCGGCGCGTGCCGAGCACGGGCGTGCCGGACAACAGGGGCTCGATCAGGGTGAGGCCGAAGGGTTCATCCCACAGTGCGGGCATCCACACGCAGCGCGCCCCGGCGAGCAGTTCCCGCTTGCGCGCGCCATCTACTTCACCCACGTACCGCACGTAACGGCTGAAGCTGGGGCGCCAGCCGCCGGCGATGAGCAGACGCTGCCGCGTTTGCTTGGCGCCCGCGATCGCCCAGCGGTATCCCTTGATGGAGTGGAGCCGCCCGATGAAGAGGTCGTAGTCGTCCTTGTCGCGGCGGAAGGTGAATTCCGCGGGGTCGAGGCCGCAGTACACCCACGCGTCCGTTCCGTGCCGGTAGGCGTGGTTGCGGGAAAGACAGACCGTGTGCGGGGGCAGCTCGTCGCCGGCCCCAAGGTTGCCGTACAACGTCTGGAGAAAGGGCGCTCCCGGCGGCGGGGCGGCAACGGGGAAATGCGCATGCACCACATCGGTGTC
>JAOTVO010000343.1 GCA_029863355.1 Candidatus Krumholzibacteriia bacterium | reverse complement strand
GCTCGAGTGCGACGGTGAGGAACATCCCGGGCCGCAAGAGCCGCTGCGGGTTGGGCACAAGGGCGCGCACGGTGATCGTGCGCGTCACCGGATCGACGCGCGTGTCGATCGACGCCACCGTGCCGGTAAACGGGGTCTCCGGCCAGGCGGCGCTGCGCGACACGACGGGCAGGCCCACCGCCACGTGCGAGAGAGCCGTTTCCGGCACGTCGAAGTCGAGCTTGATGGTGTCCGTGTCGTCGAGCGTGGTGATGACGGTGGACGGCCCCACCAGGCTGCCTACGCTCACGCGGCGCAAGCCGACGAGGCCGGCGAAGGGTGCGCGCACCACCGTGTCGGCCAGTCGCGCCTCGGCGGCGTCGAGTGCGGCCTGGTCGGCGTCGCGCCGGGCGGCGAGCGATTCCAGCTCGGACTCCGAGACGAGACGGGAGCGGAAGAGCTCCTGGCCGCGCACGTACTTGCTCTCCGAATCGACGAGCGTCGCCTTGGCCGCCGCCACCGACGCGCGCGCCTCGGCGTCTTCCAGTAGCACGAGCACGTCGCCGCGATCGACGTGCCGGCCCTCGACGAAACGGATCCCCCGCACCCGCTCCGACACCTTGGGGCGCACGTCCACCGACTCGTTGGCGCGGGCCGTGCCCAGCGCCTCCACGACGAAGGGGAAGGACACTCGCGTCGCCTCGGCCACCACCACGCCGGGCGCGCTCTGGCCGTGCACGCGCGCGGCCGGCACGGCCGCGAGCAGCGCAAAGAGCCCGAATGCAATGAAGCGCACGGGCTGGCCTGCGGGACGCGCGGTTTCCCCTGGTGTTCTGGGCATCATGGGTGCGGGCGACTCCTTTCCGACTGGGTCCGATGGGCTCGCGACCGGATGGTATCACGTCCCGGCCGGCGGGCGGCGCAGTACGTAAGATGCCATTCTGCTCGACACAAGTTCGGGGGCCGGTTCGCCGCAACCCGCTCGGGTCAGTAGTCGTACACCCTGGTCAGTGATCCTCACTGGGGTCTCCTCGAGCAGGCGTGGACCGACGGGAGGAATGCCGATGATGCTCTGGATTACGGTGGCTGTGCTGGGTGTGGTCTTGTCTCTGCTGGGACTGCTCGTCTTCGTCGGCCGGTACCGTCGCGGCGAGGTCAGCGGGCGCTTTCTGTTGGCATTGATGGTTGGCTACGTCGCTTTGGTCGCCTATGCCGTCACGAGCGCGCTTTGGCCCGAGATGGGCGGCGGCTGGCCGATCATCCTCATGCTGGTGCCCGCGTTAGCGGCGGTGATCGTGCTGATCACCGAGCGCCGCCGGCCGGCGAAGTAGCGGCGGTCCTGGCGACCGCAGGACCGGGAACGCCTTTCCCTCGAAATACGCGTCAGCATGCGGTAACGCGGCGATTGACAACGCCCCGTTCGTGTGCTAGTCTCGCGCGCAGAGGCTGGTAGAATCTCCTGTCCAGCAGTACCTCCGACCCGCCTCCATCATCAGTTCCGAAACACACGCGGCTTTCCCACGTGGAGGTAGCACCATGCGCAATGTTATCGCAGCTTTTGTCTTTTGCGTGCTCGCGGTCGGCCCCGTCGCCGCGGAGCAGACTGCCCATCCGTTCGTCCCTGATCAGTCGAATGATCTCATTCTGACCTCTCAGGGATTCGTGATCCCCGGCTTTGGGCAGGTGGGACAATCGTTCGTCCCGACGTTTTCGCTTCTGGACGTGGTCGAGCTTCAGATGAACAGCCAATTGACCGAGTCTGGCGGAACCGCGGTGGTCCAGATTCGCTCCGGCACGATCGCGGGGCCGATCCTCGGGGTCAGCCAGTCGGCATCGGTACCGCCTTACCCCGGGCCGGCTTTCACCCTCGCGCATTTCGACTTCCTGGTCCCGGTCGCACTCACGCCCGGATCGACGTATGTGATCGAGGTGATTGCCATCTCCGGGACGATGGGGGTTTTCACCAGCGGCTTCGGAGCCAACACGTACCCGCAGGGAACCGCGTTCTTCATGGGTGCGGCGCAGCCGGGCGACGACCTCTGGTTCCGGGAAGGGAGTGGTGTGGTGGTGCCGGTTGCCGAGGTGAGCTGGGGTCGCATCAAGGCGCTGTACGAGTAGACGGCGAGAGGTGCTGACGCGGTGAACCGCCACGTTCACCCGGACCGCGTCAGTGAACTTTCAGTATCGGGTCGCGACCCCCGCCGCAGTATCTCCCGGCTGCGGCGGGGGTCGTGTCCTTGTTGCCGCGGGAGCGGCTTTTTGCTACCTTAGGCCCGAGCCGCCCCGTGGATCGACGCCCGCAGCGCCGCACGTCCGGGCTCGCGCGTGCGGGCGTTTTCACCGCCCGGATTCCTTGAAAGCCATATGAAAACGAGAATGACGAGACTCGCGCGCGCATCGTGGATGGTGCTCGCGCTGCTCATTATAGTTACTGCGCCCGCCTCGGCGGAATCGCCGGACGAGGTGTTCTCCTTTGCCAACCACCTGAAGCGCGACGGCTTGAACGAGGCGGCGGCGCAGCAGTTCCTGCGCTTTGCGCGCGAGAACCCGACGGACGGGCGCGCGCCGGAAGCACTCTTGAGCGCGGCGGACTGTCTGAACGCGTCGGGAGGCACGGAGCAGGCGGTGACGGTGCTGGAGGCGATCGTCAGCACGTATCCGGACCATCCGGAGCAGTGCCGGGTGCAGGTGCAGCTGGGGCGTCTCTACGCAAAGCTGGACCGTTACGACGAGGCGGACCGCACGTTCACGCGGGTGGCGGTCACGATGCCGGATTGCGCGCTGGTGCCGGACGCGCTCCTGGGCAAGGGCGAAGCACTCATGGCGCAGAAGAACTTCGCGGCGGCGAGCGAGGTGTTGCGCACCGTGGTCGAGAGCCACGTGGAGAGCAAAGCGGCGCCGCGCGCGGCCTACAG
>JAOTVO010000298.1 GCA_029863355.1 Candidatus Krumholzibacteriia bacterium | reverse complement strand
GCGCACGGCGACGTTAACGAGCTGGTCTTCCTTGATGTTTTTCTTTATGTGCCGGGTCTTGGTCGACATTCCTGGGCTCCCGCGGCCAACGGCGGCTCGTTTCTAATCCCTTGTGTTCGCCGAAGATAGCACAGAGGTCATGACCGCGCAAGGACCGTTTTCTGGCGCCCCGGCGCTTCTCTGCGCCGGGAAAGGCGTTGACATCGCCCCTGCGCTGCCCCGACCCTCTACTAGCGGCGGCGCACACGGCCGGCCGCCGCGCCCCGTCATCGCGGAGCGTCACACCCAATGGAGCGCCCGATCACCAGCAGACGGCGGGCAGACGGTTCGACGCGTAGCCTCCTGTTCCGCGGAGCCTTTTTCGTCCTCGTGCTCTCGGTCGTGGTGCTGGAGTACCCGGGGATGCGCGAGCTCCTGCGGGCGCCCTACTCCGGCATCCAGACCCAGAACCTCGTCGTTCGCCACGTGCGCGCCGACGGCCCCAACGGCGCGTCCGACGTCCGCGCTGGCGACGAGGTCATCGCCGTGGACGGCGTGCGCCTGCGCAACCGCCTGCACTACGGATACGTAGTCGCGCACAACGCCGCCTTCGCGCCGCAGACGTATACGATCCTGCGCGCCGGAGAGCGCCGCCACGTGCGCGTCGCCTACGACCGCATCCCCGCCTTCTTCTTCTACCGGCGCCTCGCCTTTCTCGTGGTCGCCTTCGCCTTTCTCGCCGTGGGGCTCTGGGTCTACCTGCGGCGCCCTGACCGCTTGGGCTCGCTCTTCGCGGCCAACTGCGCCATTCTCGCTTCGTTCCTCACCGACCGCCCCTCGCCCGCCAGCCCCGCCCTGCAGCTCTCCGGGGAGCTGGTCAACGAAGCACTCGTCCTGTTCTTCCCCGCCGTCCTGGTGCACTTCTTTCGCGTGTTTCCCCACCGCCAGGACGCGGCACGGCGCGCTCGGCGCACCGCGTTGCTCTACGCCGTGCCCACCGTGCTCTTCACCGTCGACGCCGTGCTCATCGTGCGCCGCTTCGGCTTCCTCTCCGTCGACGCCGGGGTGATCTCCGCGCTGATCGCCGTTTCCACGGTCTACTTCGGCGCCTACGTCCTGGGCTCGCTCGCCCTCTTCCTGCGCAACTATCGCCTCGCCCCGCGCGCGCAGAAGCAGAAGCTCCGCGTGGTTGGCGCCGGCACGCTGGCCGGCTTCGTCCCCTTCCTCGGCGCGATGATCGCCCCCGCCTTCACGCCCGGCCTCGACGTACGCCTGGAGTCGGCGGCGGTGGTGTGTCTGGGCTTCGTGCCGCTGACCTTCGCCTACGCCATCCTCAAGCACGGCGCCATCGAGCTCAACCTCGTGGTGCGCAAGAGCCTCGTGTACGGCTTCCTCACCGGCTGCATCATCGCCGGCTACTACGCGGTCGTGAACGTGATCAGCGACTTCATGGTGGCCCAGCTGGGCCTGGCCCACTTCGTGTGGATGCCGCTGACGATCCTGTTCCTCGCCCTGATGTTCGCGCCCGCGCGCGAGCGCATTCAGAACGTCGTCGACCGGCTCTTCTACCGGGGCGAATACGTCTACCGGCAGGAGGTCGTCGATCTCAACCGCCAGCTCGCCCGCAGGCTCACCCGCGAGGAGATCCTGGCCTACTTCGTCGAGCGCGTGGAGGCGCTGCTCAAGCCGTCGTTCATCGCCGTGTATACATACTCCACCCCGGAGCGCACGCTCGTGATGGAGCGCGCCGAAGGCGCGCCGCCGGAGCTCCCGCAGCGCTTCGGGCTGGACTCCTTCCTCGGCCGCTACTTCACGCGCTACCGCGCCCCTCTCCTCGTCGAGTACCTGGACCCGGCGTGGGAGCGCCGCCGCATGGACGATGCCTCCCGTGCCCTGCTCGCGCTGCCGTCCCTGGCCATCTGCGTGCCCGTCGCCGCGCCCGACGCCATGGTGGCCCTCGTGCTCCTCGGCGAGAAGCACTCGGGCCTGCTCTACCGCCGCGCCGACGCCGAGCTGCTGGAGACCTTCGCCGAGCAGCTCGCCCTCGTGCTCCAGAACGCCGACCTCCTGTCCGCGTCGCTCGAGCAGGAGCGCCTCAAGCGCGAGGTCATGCTGGCCCGCGACATTCAGCTCTCGCTGCTCCCCGCCGCGGCGCCCTCGGTCCCCGGCCTGGAACTGCACGGCATCATGGTCAGCTCCAACGAAGTCGGCGGCGACTACTACGACTACTTCCCACTCGACGAACACCGCCTGGCGGTCGCCATCGGCGACGTCAGCGGAAAAGGCATCCCGGCGGCGATGCTCATGGCCTCGCTGCGAGCCGTCTTCAAGAACGCCGCCCTCACCACCCAGCTCGGCCCCGCCGAACTCAACGCGACGCTGAGCAATTTCCTCCACGACAACGCCAAGCCCGAGCAGTTCGCGACCTTCTTCTACGGGATCTTCGACGCCCGCAACGCCACCTTCACGTTCTCCAACGCCGGCCAGTGCCCCGCCCTCCTCGTCCGGCCCGGCTTCGTCGACCGCCTAGGAACGGGAGGCCTGCTCCTGGGCGTCCAGGAGGGCCAGCTCTACAAGGAGGGCTGCGTGCGCCTCGAGTCCGGGGACCTGGTCCTCCTCTACACGGACGGCGTGATCGAGCAGCGCAACGCGGCCGGAAACGAGTACGGCGAGACCCGGCTGGTGGAGTTCCTGGCCGCGAACAAGAATCTGCCGCTTTGCGACTTGCAACAGGGCCTGTTGCAAGATGTGCTGGCCTTCGGAGAGGGCCTCCAGCACGACGATATCACGAGCGTAATCGCTTGCCATAAAGTAGCTTAGGCCTCTACCCACCCCCCGCCCTGCCACCCGGGCACGCTTCCTGCTCAATTCCCCGTTGAACCCGACCGATAGCGGGAAACGTTAGCAGGTTGAATCCGATGACCTCTGCGCAAGGGGGTGCCCACTATGCGGATCGACCTTATCGACCTCCTGTGGTGGCTCAGACGCCGCTAGCGGCAAACGGTGTTCCCTGATGTTCGTGCGCTACGTGACACCCGGGAACACCGTTCTTTTTTCCCCCTCACAAACCACTCGAAGCCCCGGCGGCTTCTGCCGCCAGGAAAGCCGGAAAACGCCCTCGCCCCATTGACACCGCCCGGGACCGCCTCTATACTCCCACGCACGAGAGTATCGCCTGGACTGCGCGTGTGTGCCCTCTGCTCGCATGCTATGTCGTAGCGAAGCGGTTGCCGCATGGGCCTCTGACGGGCGATGACCCACGGCAGTCCGGGTCCGATACTCTTCTCCCCTTTCTCCCCGCACCGATCCCAGCCGCTCCTCGAGTGCCCCGGTGGTGTGCCGGCTTGTCGGCTGCTACACTCGATCCATGACGAAAGCGCGGGAACGCTTTTCTATCGAGCCGTTCTCCCCCGCCTAC
>JAOTVO010000032.1 GCA_029863355.1 Candidatus Krumholzibacteriia bacterium | reverse complement strand
AACCGATCCTTGTACGACGCGCGCGCGCCCGTCGCTTCAGCCGGATCCGCGTCGTCCGCCGCAAAGTACCTCCGCATCTCGCGGGCGTGGATCACGTGGTCATCGTCCTGCACGACGATGGCCCACTCCATTGAGCTGCGCAGCTCGCGCACGTTTCCCTGCCACGCACGGCCCAGCAGGAACTCCTGCGTGTCCCGCGCGAGCTTGGGGAGCGGCAGGCGCTTATCCGTGGCGAACTGCTCGAGGAAGTGCTCGGCCAGGGGGAGGATGTCCTCGGGTCGCTCGCGCAGAGGCGGCAGGGTCATGTGCGCGACGTTGAGCCGGAAAAAGAGGTCGCGACGAAAGCGCCCGTCCTCCACGGCCCGGGCCAGGTCCATGTTCGTGGCCGCGATGATGCGTACTTCGACCTTGCGCACGCGCTCCTCCTCGCCGACGCGGCAGAATTCCCCGTTCTCGAGCACGCGCAGCAACTTGGGCTGGACATCCAAGGGCATGTCGCCGATCTCGTCGAGGAAGAGCGTGCCGTTGTCGGCCAGGTCGAACACGCCGGGCTTGTCGCGCATGGCCCCCGTGAACGCGCCGCGCTTGTGCCCGAAGAGTATGCTCTCCACCAGGCCGGCGGGGATGGCGGAGCAGTTGACGATCTCGAACGGGGCGCTGCGCCGGGGGCTCCGCTCGTGGATCCCGCGCGCCAGCAGCTCCTTGCCCGTTCCGCTGTCGCCCTGGATGAGCACGCTGAGGTCGTGCGGCGCAACTTTCTCGACCGTCGCGAAGACCTCGAACATGCGCTTGTTCTTGCTGACCATGCCCGAAAACGAAAATTCTTTCGCCAGCTGGCTGCGCAGCGACAGGTTCTGCTCTTCCAGGCGGTCGCGCCGGCTCTTGAGCTCTCCGTGCTGCCGCGCGTTCGCGATGGCGAGCGCCGCCTGCGCCGCGAAAGCGGCCAGAATGCCCTGGTCCGCCTCGAGCACCTGGGGCACCACGTGGCCGCTGTCCGCGTAGATCACCCCGATCAACTCGTCCTTGTAGAGCAGCGGCAGACAGAACGCCGAGCGGATAGCATACTGATGGATGCTATCCGTATCCTTGAGGTCCTCGACCCGCTCGAGGTCCGGCGCCACGAACGGCTCCCGCGAGAGCACCACGCGCGCCACGATGGTCTTGCTGATCGCGAGGTGCTCCTCGTTCCACTCCGCCTCGCCACGGGTGCGGCCGATGTGCATGGAGAATTCGCCGTCGGACTCCTTGAGCATCAGGAAGCCGCGCTCGCAGCCGGTAACCTGGATAATGCCGTCGACGATGAGGTTGAGGATCTCGGTCAGATCGAGAGTGGAGGCCAGAGAGGCGGAGACCTCCAGGACGCGGGCGTACTTCTGGTCGGACCCCTGCTCGGACGCCGCCGGCCCTCGTCCCCGGGACCGACCGAGGTCCTGGAGCTCGGAAAACGCGTCGGCGGCCGACTCGCGGCGCCGCTTGTGCTCGGGGATGCTCATCAGCTGCTCCTGCCGGCCGACCTCAGACTATAGCACAAGGCCCAGCCGGCTCGCTCAGAATGCGGGGAGCCCGCTCGTCGCGGGCCCCCGTCTCGCTCCCCCCGATTTCCGTCCCGAGGTCCGTTCCCATGCCCCCCACGTCCGCCGGGATTACGCTGCCGTCCGGGCTGATGGCGATTGCCGAAGGCATGGTTGAAAGACCTCGGGGCCTGGGTTAGCGTGTTGTCAGCTGCCTAGCCCGGCCAGGTGCTGCGTCCCCAGGTACTCCGCCCCAGGATCGCCAGCAAGCTGATGATCAGGCCAAGATTAGTGAGAATCATGTAACGCATGTCTCAACCTCCGGTGGTTTGACCCTTTGGGACCCGATTTACTAGGCCTCCCCAGGCTTCTCTCTGCCCTTCCGCTGTTGCCTGCCGCGCTTCCCTATAAGGGCAAGGCGTGTACCAGACGGGAAGAAAGTGCCGAGAAATCCCACAAGCGGTTGTGTTGCAACGTCTTGTCAGCTATGCTTCCGACCTGGGGAGGGTCATTCCCCGTGGGGGAGTGTCAAACGTATTTGACACCCATGTGGGTTCGTTGCCCCAGTATTGCTGTAATATATTGTACATAAATAGGTTATATAGTGTCAACTATTGTTGACAGTTGGTGTCAAACGCGCGTGACGACGGAGATGGCCCGGCGGCGCGCAAGGAGGAATCGTATGAAGCTGGTCGTCGGCCTGGTCGCCGCGGCCGGGGTGTTGGCGATGGTCCGCGCCGCCGCCGCGCGGGACGTCTTTCCCTTCCCCGTTTTCAGCCGCGTGCTGGCCAACGGACTCACGGTGGTCGTCGTCCCCTACGACAGCCCCGGGATCGTCACCTACTACAGCATCGTCCGGGCGGGGTCCCGCGACGAGGTCGAGCCCGGTCACTCCGGCTTCGCGCACTTTTTCGAGCACATGATGTTCCGCGGCACGGAGCGCTACTCGACCGAGGCGTACAACGACCTCTTCAAGGCGCTGGGGAGCGACGCCAACGCCTACACCTCGGACGATCTCACCGTGTACCATGCGCTCCTCGGCACGGAGGGGCTGGAACGGGTGGTGGACGCGGAGTCGGACCGGTTCATGAACCTCGCCTATGCCGAGGCCGACTTCAAGCAAGAGGCCAAGGCGGTGCTGGGCGAGTACAACAAGAACTACTCCAACCCGATACGGAAACTCTTCGAGAGGCTGCGCGAGATCGCCTACGACCGGCACACGTACAAGCACACGACCATGGGCTTCTACGACGACATCCTCGACATGCCCAACCAGTACGACTACAGCCTGTCCTTCTTCGAGCGCTTCTACACGCCGTCCAACACCGTGATTCTCGTCGTGGGCGACGTCGACGCCGAGGCTGCCCACGCGCTGGTCGAGCGCTACTACGGACGCTGGAACCGCGCGCCGTACAGCCACACCGTTCCGGAGGAGCCCGCGCAGACCGCGCAGCGGTCGGCCCACATCGACTGGGACAACCCGACGCTGCCTTACCTCGCCGTCGCCTTCAAGGCGCCCGCGTTCAGCACCGCGACGAGGGATTGCGCCGCCCTCGACGTGCTGGCTCGCCTGGTGTTCGACGAGACGGGCGAACTCTACCAGCGCCTCGTCATACGCGAGCAGAAGGTGGAGTACCTGCGCACCTACGCGCCCGATCGGCGCGACCCCGGACTCTTCACCGTCTATGCGCGGATCAAGGACGAGGCCCACGTCGCCGAGGTGCAGGGCGCCATCTTTGCAGCAGTCGACCGGGCGGCGCGGGAGGAGACGCCGGCGGAGCGCCTGGCCGCGGTCAAATCGCACCTGCGCTACTCGCTGGCCGGGTCGCTCGACACTGCGCGCGGCGTGGCCGGACATCTCTCCCACTTCTTGAGCCTGACGGGAGACGCGCAGACGATCAACGAGGCCTACCGGCGCTACGACGAGGTAACCGCCGGCGACGTCAAGCGCGTCGCAGGCACGTACCTGACGCCGGAGAGGAGCACGGTAGTGACGCTAACGGGGGTGCACGGAGAATGAGAACGACAATCGCCGCCTGCGCGCGGCTCTTACTGGTGGTGATGACAGTGACCACGACCTCGGCACGAAGCGAGGCGGATCCGCCCGAGGTGCTTCTGCCCTTGGCAACCAGCCCGCTGGTGACCTTCCGCATCCAGTTCCGCGTGGGCGCGATCGACGACCCCGCGGGCAAGAGGGGCCTGACCCATCTCACGGCGTCGATGCTCGCCGAGGCGGGCACGGCGCGCCGCCCCTACGAGGAGGTCGTCGAGCGCCTCTTCCCCATGGCGGCGGACATCGGCGCCCAGGTGGACATGGAGGTGACGACCATCGTGGGCGAGGTGCACGTGGACAACCTCGACGCCTACTACGCGTTGCTCATGGAAGCGCTGCTCGAGCCCGGCTTCCACGAGGAGGACTTCGCGCGCCTGCGCGCCAACCAGGTCAACTACCTGCGCAAGACGCTGCGCGGCAGCGACGACGAACAGTTCGGCAAGGAAGTGCTGGGAGCAGCGCTCTACGCGGGGCACCCCTACGGAAGCCCCGTCCGGGGCCTGGCCGGCGACGTCGAGTCCATCACCCTCGCGGACGTGCGCGCGCACTACCAGCGCCACTTCACCCGCGGCAACGTGACCATCGGGCTCGCCGGCGGTTACCCCGCCTCGCTCCTCGAGCGGCTTCGCGCCGACCTGGCCCGCCTGGGCGCCGGGGCGCCGGCGCGGGTGGAGCTGCCGCAGCCGCGCCCGATCGGCCAGGTCGGCGTGGTGGCGGTGGAGAAGGCGTGTAACTCGACGGCCATATCGATCGGGTTTCCGATCTCCGTCACGCGGGCCGACGCCGACTTCTACCCGCTCATGATCGCCAACTCCTGCCTCGGCGAGCACCGTACGTTCAACGGCCGCCTCATGATCCGCATGCGGCAGGTGCGGGGTTTGAACTACGGGGACTACTCGTACATCGAGAACTTCATCCAGGAGGGCGGCTCCACGTTCCCCCTGACGAACATTCCCCGCCGGCAGCAGTTCTTCAGCATCTGGATCCGCCCGGTCGCGCACGAGCACCGGCACTTTGCGCTACGCCTGGCGCTCTTCGAGCTGGAGAAGCTGGCGAGGGAAGGTCTCGACGAGGCGGACTTCGAGGCGACGCGGGAATTCCTCGTCAACTACAGCCGGCTTTGGGCGCAGAGCCAGAGCCGCCGGCTCGGGTACCTCATGGACTCGGCCTTCTACGGGACGGACGACTTCCTGGAGACCCTGCCCGAGCGACTCACGACGGTCACGCTCGAGCAGGTGAACGCGGCCATCCGCAGGCACCTCGGTTACCAGAATCTCCGCATCGCCGTGATCACGCAGGACGCCGACGGTTTCCTGAGCGCCCTCGCCGACAACGTCCCCTCGCCGATCACCTATGAGACCGGCGCGATGCCCGCCGACGTACTCGCGGAGGACGCGTTGGTGGCGGCCTACAGGCTCAACGTGAACCGCGCAGATTCGCAGGTGCTCGAAGCGGACGATACCTTCGAGTGACGCGCGCGCCGCTAGCGAGACTGGATGGCCCGCAGGATGTCGTCGGCTGCCGTCTCCCCGACGAGGCACCGCACCAGCTGTGCGGCGAACTCGACGGCGGTGCCCGCGCCGCGGCTGGTGACCACGTGGCCGTCGGTCACGACGCGCTCTTCGACGTAGGTGCAGTTGGTCATCTCGGCGCGGTGGTTGGGGTGGCTCGTCGCGCGGCGCCCGGCGAGGAGCCCGTGCGCATCCAGGACGGCCGGCGCGGCGCAAATGGCGCCGAGGAGCCTGCCGGCGGCGGCCGCTTCGCGAAGCGCCGCGCGGAGGATCTCGCTGGCGCCGAGGTTTCGCGCCCCCGGCACCCCTCCCGGGAGCACGATCGCGTCGGCGGCGCCGAGGTCGGCGTCCTCGATGCGCGCGTCGGCCACCACGACGATGCCGTGGGAGCCGGTCACCGGGAGCGCGCCGACCACGGCCGCTACCGTCACGCGCAAGCCCGCCCGGCGCAGGAAATCGACGATGACGACGGCCTCGATCTCCTCGAAACCCGGTGCCAGCGGGACGATTACGTGCTTCATCGGGTCTCCTTCGTGTTGACGCGCCCCCGCGCGGGTGCTAGATTATCAACCGCCCCCACGATCCGCCACGCGCCCCCGGCCACGCCCGTTGCGAATGGAAAGGAATCACGGATGAACGAGCACCGCTTCACCGCCCGCCGCGGCCGCGGCCGCGCCAGGTTCATTGTATCCCTCGCGGCGTTGTGTTGTCTGCCCTCTCTGGCGTGCGAGGAGACCACCGAGCCGCCGGTGGTGCCGGCCATCGCGCAGGTCTCCGGGGACGGCCAGTACTCGAAGAAGGGCACCCCGGTGCTGGATCCGCTGGTGGTCCGCGTCACGCTCTCCGATGGCACCGCGGCCCAGGGCTATACCGTGCGCTTCCAGGTCGTCACGGGCGGGGGGAGCGTGGCCACGCCGAGCGCGGTGGCCGACGACGCCGGGCGGGCGTCGACGGGGTGGACGCTCGGTCCCAACGCGGGCGAGAACAGCGTGCGCGCTTCGCTCGAATCGGCGACCAACCTCGGCGTGGACTTCGTCGCCACGGGCGGCGAATTCTTCTGTCCCGAGGAGGATCCGACCTTCGTTCGCAAGCACGGCCTGGCGGGCCACCTCTTTCTCTTCACGCGGCGCTCCAGCCTGCACATGGCGAACGGGGACTTCGCCGCGGGCGTGGTGAAGCTGGCCCCGGATTTCGTCGCCGGCGTCGCCACCGCCACCAGGCTCCGCAAGCTCGACGACCAGGGGAGCATCACCGTCGTCGCCCGCGACTGCGCCTTCTCGGCGGCGGGAGACTTCTTCGTCGCGCTGGGCGACATCGACGACTTCATCACCAAGATCGCGCCCAACGGCGCCCTTTCCACGCTGTCCAGTCTCGAGGATCCCTTTGGCGCCGAGATCACCTACTCGCCCACCGGCATCCTCATCGGCTGCGACTCGTTCGGACCCTTCATCGTCACGTGCCGCGATCCGCTGGGGCGCTTTGCAGAGGCGACCTACGCCGGCACGCCCCAGGACCGGGCGCACAACGATGCCGTGGCCGTCGACCCGGTGACTGAAGACATCTACTTCATCCACCTCCCCGACTTCCAGCTGCTGCGCTTGCCCGTCGATTCCCTCGCGGCCGTGGGGCCGACGGAGATGGTGACGCAGCTAACGCGGTGGGAGGCCGAGGGCGCGCGGGGCATGGTCGTCAACGACGACGACCAGAACCTGTTCATCCTGGTGGACTCGGACACCACCAAGGCCATCCTGCGCGTGACGCCGGGGGGAACGAAAACGGTGGAGTACGACTTCTTCGACCGCGGAAGCGGGGCCTCGGCGGGAGTGCAGAACGACCTCGCGCTGTCACCGGTGGGGGGAGGGCGACTTTACACTATCGACACGCTCAACGATATGCTGCTCGCCTTCGACCTCACGCAGCAGATCCTGGTCGAGCTCCCACCACAGTCGAGCGACCCCGAGGCGATCTCCGCCGCGGACGGCCTCGGCGGCGAGCGCGTCGGCTTGATCGTGTTGCCGTGATCCCTCAGGAGAAGGCCACGCCGGCGCCAGCCACCACCTCGCCCACGGCGTAGAGCGGCGTACCCGCCAGCGACGAGGGCACGCGCGCGGCGTCTTCGGCGCCCACCACGGCCAACATGCCCAACCCCATGTTGAAGACGCGGTACATCTCCGCCTCGTCTACCTCTCCGTGACGCTGCAGGAAGGGAAAGACGGGCGGCACCGGCCACGTCCCCTTCTCGACGCGCGCCCCGCAGCCCACCGGCAGCACGCGCGGCAGGTTCTCCACGACCCCACCGCCGGTGACGTGCGCCAGCCCCTTCACCGGCGCCGCCTCCATCAGTGCGGTCACCTCGCGCAGGTACGAGCGGTGGACCTTCAACAGCTCCTCGCCCACCGTGCAGCCGAGCTCGCCCACGCGGTCGTCGATGCCCTGCCCCATCACGTCGAAGACGATGCGGCGGGCGAGCGAGTAGCCGTTGGTGTGCAGACCCGACGAGGGGAGCGCGAGGACGCGATCGCCGGGGCGGATGCCCGAGCCGTCCACCAAGGCGTCGCGCTCCACCACGCCCACGATAGCGCCGGCCAGGTCGAAGTCGTCTCGCTGGTAGAGATCCGGCATTTCCGCCGTCTCCCCGCCGATGAGCGCGCACCCGTTCTCCTCGCACGCGCGGGCCAGGCCCTCCACCAGCCCGGCGACCACTTCGGGGCGCAGCCGGCCGGCGGCGATGTAGTCGAGGAAGAAGAGCGGCCTCGCCCCCTGGACGAGGATGTCGTTGACGCAGTGGTTGACCAGGCACTGACCCACCGTGTCGTAGCGCTCGGCCATCCTGGCCACGAGGAGCTTAGTGCCGACGCCGTCCATGCTGCTCACCAGCACCGGCTCGCGCAGCGCGGGCATGCGGAAGAGGCCGCCGAAGTGGCCCACGTCGGAGAGGACTTCGGCGCCCCACGTTCGCTGGAGGGCGCTGCGGATGGCCTTCTTGGCCTCGTTCGCCTTGTCGATGTCCACTCCGGAATCGCGGTAGCGCATCACAACCACTCCGTTCGCGAGCCCCTCACAGCCGCTCCTGCAGCGACTCGTAGATCGCCGTCGTCGGATCGGTCTCCACGATCAGCGAAAACTGCCCGCTTCGCAACAGATCCACGAGCAGGTTCGAGATCTCGAAATCGAACTGCTCGCCCCGGTGCTTCTCGAACTGATCGACGACCTCGTCCAGCGCCAGGCCCTTGCGGTAGGGGCGGTCCGAAGTCATGGCGTCGAAGGCGTCGGCCACCAGGATGATCCGCGCCCCGATGGGGATGTCGTCGCCCGAGAGGCCCTCCGGGTAGCCCTTGCCGTTCGGCTGCTCGTGATGATAGCGCACCAGCACCGCAGCTTCCCTCAGGAACTTGAGGTTCTCGACGATGTCCGCGCCGATGGTCGAGTGCTGCCTCAGCGTGTGGTAGTCCTGCTCGGAGAGCTTCTCCGTCTTGAGCAGAATGTCGTGCTGGATGGCGATCTTGCCCACGTCGTGCAGGAGCGCGCCATACTCGAGGATCTCCAGGTCCGCCGCGGACAGGCCCATGGCGCGCCCCAGGCGCAGCGCGTAGCGGGAGACGCGGTAGGAGTGCCCGTGGGTGAACGGGTCGTTGGCGTCGATGGCCGAAGTGAGCGCGGCCACCGTGTTGATGTGCGCCTCCTTCATGTCCACGTAGTGCTTGAAGGAGTAGCGCGCCAGGAGAATGGGAGCGATGAACAGGAGGATGGTCCACGGCCCGTAGCTGCGGTACACCATGGTGATGGTCGCGGCCATGGGCACAAACGCAATGATGTGGAGGAACGTCCACCTGTAGTTGTGCCGCCACACGGGTACGGGGCTCTTGCCCGTCTGCAGCCCGATGACGGCGCTGATGGAGAACGTATTGACCACGTAGTACACGACAGCCGCCGTCGTCATGGGGGCGAGAAAGCGGGGCGTCCGCAGGTCGCGCCACGACTCGGGAAAGGCGTAGTAGGCCAGCCCGGCCAGCCCGACGGTGAGGATCAGCAGGGGCACGTTGAAGGCCACGCGGATGGCCGGCCTGCGGTGCACGAACGCCTGCGACGAGAAAGCGGCCACCGCCTCGGCGAACGCGATCGCGGGCACGCCCAAGAGCGCGATGGCCGCGAGGTCGATCGGGCTCGACGCGTCGATCGTGGCTCCACCCCGCGGCAGCGTGATGTGTGCCGTGTCGGCGAGCACGAGCAGCGCGATGAACAGCATGACCTCGCGGAAGCGCTCGAAGGGAAAGTCGCGCACCAGGTGCGCGAAGAAGGCGAAGCCGGCAACGACAAAGGCGACGTAGTAGAGCTTGAAGGCGATCGGAGAGTCTCGGAACTCGCTCTTCACTGGGGCAAATCAGCGGATCCTGTATTCGATGGAACTCTTGAAGTTCAACTTGCCGATGATGCGGTTGACCGCATCCAGGGTGGCGAACACGACGGTCTGATTCTCGTTTCCGCCGATTATGGAACAGCCGGCCAGGCTCTTGGTCGACCGGCTGCCCACGGTATCGACGCGGACGACGGCCGCGCTGGCATCGCCCAGCGCGATCTTCAGGACCCCAACTAAGCACAGGCGTGTGGAAGCGTCAAGCAGTTCCGAGATCGCGCGCAGCGTCGCCTCGGCGACGATCTCCCACGCGTTCGCCGCCGGGTTGTCGCTGCTGCTCGCGCCGAAGGCCTGTACGCCGTCGCGCGCCAGCTCGACCTCCGCACGCGTTCCCTCCCTGGAGACGAAGACGTTGACGCAATGGAAGGCGAAGCGCGACGCGTGCTCCTCGACGGGAAACTCCTCCATCGCCGCGGCCGCCGGCTCGGTCGCACCCTGGCTGCCGTCCGGTGCGAAGAGGACGACGCCGATCTTCTTGTAGTCGACGTCGATCCCCAGCTCCGCCTTCAGGCACGACTCGACGTCGCGGGCGACCAGCTTGGGCGGCTTGCCCGAGGTCGCCACCACGTGGACCTCGGTGATCTCCCCGCGGCCGTCGGTGACGATCTGGCAGGAGGACACACCCTGGATACGGGCCACGGTCTCCTGGGCCCGGCGCACCTGGGCCGGCGTAAGCTCTTGTTCAGGCATAGGTTGGCGAAGCTCTCGCGGACGCCTGGGCGTGCGTCACGGGGCATGATTATACCACGCCCGGCGCGCGAGGACTAGAGGCGGATCATCCGCTCGAGCGCGGCGCGGCGCTCGGCGATGGCACCGGGCGGCAGCTCGCAGATGCCGTCCACCGAGAACGCCTCCACCGCGAAGCTCGCAAGCACCGTGCCGGCGAGCAGCGCGCCGCCGAGGCTCGCGCGGTCGAGGGCGCCGGTGCGCGCCAGGTGGCCCATGAAGCCGCCGGCGAAGGAATCGCCCGCGCCGGTGGGGTCGATGACACGCAAGAGCGGCATGGCGGGAACGAACAGCGTCAGGTCGGGCCCGAAGAGCATGGCGCCGCAATCGCCGCGCTTGACGACGACGTAGCGCGGCCCCGCCGCGGCCACGGCTCGCGCCGCGGCGAGGACGGTACTCTGGCCACTCAGCTGGAACGCTTCCTCGTCGTTGATGAACAGGATGTCCACGCGAGAGAGCACCTCGGCGAGGCGTTCCCGCGCCGTCTCGATCCAGAAGTTCATCGTGTCCATGGCGACCACGCGCGCGCGGTGGGCCTGCTCCAGCACCTTCAGCTGCAGGGCCGGATCGATGTTGCCCAGCAGCACGTATTCGCTCTCCCGGTGCGGCGCCGGCACATCGGGGTCGAACGACTCGAACACGCCCAGCGCCGTCTCCAGCGTGTCGCGCCCCTTGAAATCGTGGTGGTAGCGCCCGCGCCAGTGGAACGTCTTGCCCGGCACGCGCGCCACACCCGCCACGTCAATGCCGTGTGCCTGAAGCCGGCGCATGTGCTCGTCGCCGAAATCGTCTCCGACCACACCCACCACGCGCGCGCCGGCGAAGTAGCTCGCCGCGATGGACGCGTAGGCGGCCGAGCCTCCCAGGGCCATTTCGACGCTCCCGTCGGGCGTCTCCACGGAATCGAACGCGAGGGATCCTACGATGAGCACTGGCGGCCCGGGCGCGTTTTCCTTCATGAGCGGCTTCCTCCTCCTCGATGCGCTCTACATGCTGCTCGGAGCCGTTACGCCGAGCAGACTCAGTGTGTTGCGGAGCACGTGCATGGTGGCCTCGGCGAGCCGCAGCCGCGCCGCGGTGAGCGCCCTGTCATCGGTGACGATGCGGCACTCGTGGTAGAACTGGTGGAACGCGGTGGCCAGCTCCTGGGCGTAGGCGGTGAGCCGATGCGGCTCGCGGGCGGCGGCGGCGCCCTCCGCCACCAGCGGGAAATAGGCGATGTGGAGCATGAGCGCGCGTTCCTCGTCCCGGTCCAGGCGTGACAGGTCCGCGTCCCCGTTCGCCTCGCCGTGGCCCTTCTCGAGCGCGAAGCGGATCACGCTGGAGATGCGCGCGTGCGCGTACTGCACGTAGAACACGGGGTTCTCGTCGGAGTGCTTGCGCGCGAGGGTAAGGTCGAAATCGAGGGGGGTGTTCGCCCGGCGCATGAGAAAGAAATACTTGGCCACGTCCGCGCCGACGTCGTCCACCAGCTCGCGCATGGTGATGAACTCACCCGCACGCTTGCTCATGCTGATCTGCGCGCCGTCCTCCATCAACCGCACCCATCCCACCATCATGATCTCGAGCCAGTCGGCGCCGGCGCCGAGCACGGAGACGGCGGCCTGCATGCGGGCCACGTGGCCGTGGTGGTCGGGGCCCAGGAGCCCGATGGCGCGCGTGAAGCCGCGCTCCAGCTTGGTGGCGTGGTAGGCCACGTCGGAGAGGAAGTATGTCTGCTCCCCGTTGCTCTTGACGAGGACGCGGTCCTTGTCGTCGCCGTAGGCCGTCGAGCGGAAGTACAGCGCTCCGTCGCGCTCGTAGGTCACGCCGGCGGCGCGGAAGCGGCGCACGATGGCGTCGGCCGCCTCGGGGTGGAGCGATGACTCCCGGAAAAAGTGGTCGAAGCGCACGCCGTAGGACACCAGATCGGCGGCGATACGATCGAGCAGCCGGTCGGCCGCGTGACGACCGAGCGCCGCCCCGCTCTCTCCCCCCTCGACCCAGCGGCGCGCGGTGGCCTCGTCCACCCCCTGCGCGATCTCGGCGACGTAGGCGCCGGGGTAGGCTCCGATCTCCTCGGCCGGGCCTGTGAGCCCCAGGCGCTCGCGCAGCCGGTGGCGCAGGCTCTCGCCGAGCGCCTCGATCTGCTTGCCGAAGTCGTTGACGTAGTACTCGCCCTCGGCGTCGCAGCCCTGGAAGCGAAGCAGGTTGGTGAGCGCGAATCCCACCGCCGCCGCGCGGGCCGAGACCAGCACCAGCGGTCCCGTGGGGTTGGCCGACACGTATTCCACCTGCACGCGCTCGCCGCCGAGCGTGGCGGCGGCGCCGTAGCGCTCCTGCCGCGCGGCGGCGTCAGCCACGCTCTCGTGCAGCGCGCCGAGCGCGAAACGAAAATTAACGAAGCCCGGCCGCAGCACGGCCACGCTGTCGACCGCGCCGGCGGGGAGCACGATCTTCGCCGCCAGCTCCTCGGCGATCTGCATGGGATTGCGCCGCAGCGTGCGGGCCAGCGTCATCGCCACCGGCGTGCTCATGTCGCCGTGCGCCGCCTCGCGCGGCCGCTCGAGGACCACGCCCGTGCCCGCGTCCGCCCAGCCCAGCGACGCCAGCGCCTCGCCGACCGCGCCGCGGATCGCGTCGCGAATCTTCAATTGGCCGCCTCCTCCTCGGAGCCGAAGCGGTCGGTCGGCGCGTCGCGCCAGAGGCGCTCGAGCTGGTAGTAGGCGCGGGTGTCGCGCTGGAACACGTGGACCACGACCTCGACGAGGTCGATCAGAACCCAGCTCAGGGACTCGTAGCCCTCGACGTTGTACACGAAGATGCCCGCCTCCTTGCACCTCTCGACGACGTTGTCCGCGATGGCCCGCACCTGGGTGTCGGACCCTCCCGAACAGATGATGAAGAAGTCGGTCACGGGCGTGAGCTTGCGCAGGTCCATCAGCAGGACTTCGTCGGCCTTCTTCTCGAGGGCGAACTCGACGATCTTCTTGGCGGTTCTCTTGGTGATCTTCTTGGCGGTGCTCTTCGTCACCCATCCCTCCCGTTCTCCGGCGTGGCCGCGCCGTCCCGGCGGCGTTTGAGCGCGACGTGCGCGACAAAAACGCTGCCAATATACAGCAGCAGGACCGGCACCGCCATCAGTACCTGCGAGGCCGGGTCCGGCGGCGTCAGTATGGCGGCCACGACGAACACGATGAGCACGGCCCACCGCCACTGGCGCAGCAGCAGCGACGGCGTCACCAGCCCCGTCAGGCTGAGCACGAAGACGACGATGGGCAGCTGGAAGACGAGGCCGAAGGTGAAGCACAGCCGCGCCACCATGGCGAAGTACGCGCTCACCGACAGGAGCGGCATCACCTTGTCGGTTCCGAACCCGAGGAGGAAATCGAGCACCAGAGGAATCAGCACGAGGTAGCAGAACGCCACTCCCACGTAGAAGAGCACGGTGGCGGTCACTACGACGGGGTACACCCGCTTGCGCTCGCCGGCGAAGAGCCCGGGCGAGACGAACGACCACACCTGGTAGATCACGTAGGGAAACGCCGCCATGGCGCCGGTGACCAAGCTGACCTTGAGGCGCACCATGAACGCTTCGGCCGGCGCGAAGAAGTTGAGGTGGTCGACGGGCAGATCGCCCACGAGCAGATCTACGAGGCGCGCGCTGAAGAACCAGCAGACGACGGTGGCGGCCACGAGGGCCACCGCCGACCGAATGAGGACGCCACGAAGCTCTTCGAGGTGTTGCAGGAACGACATCTCGCGCAGCAGACTCGCGTTCTTTGCGGGATCCTTCGCGATTGCCATGGGCGAGCCGCTGGCCCCTACCTGAGCTCGCGCTCGAAGGAGTAGCCCACGCTCATCTCCTGCGTGTCACCGCCGTCCTCGGGAGTGAGGTCGGTGCGCACGTCCATCTTGCCCTTCACCTTCACGATGAGGCCGGCGGCGGGGTCGAAGTAGAACTCGAACTTGCCCTTGCCCTCTCCGTCCGCGGCGAACGACCCCTGGGGCATGGCGGCCGTCCCGCCCATCGTGCTCTCCACCTCCGTCTCCACGCAGGCGCAGCTGCGTCCCTGCACCTCCTTCATCTCCTTGAAGGCGTAGAAGGCGTTAGTCACGATCTCGATGCCCTGCGGGGTGACTTCCTTCTCCTCGTCCAGCGTCCACTCGTCGCCCGCCGCCACCGACTTGTCCGGCAGGTGCGGGTAGGCAGCCTCCACGACGCTCTCGAGCACCTGCTTCATCGCGTCCCACCCCTCGACGTAGCCCGACGAGCGCAGGTCGTGGACCTCGCCCGTCGGCTGCAGGGTGAAGGTGACTGTCTTCCCGGCGAGGTTGGCCCCCATCGCGAATTCCTCGAGTCTGTCGAACATCGACCGGGAAGCATCGACCTTGTCGAAGGTGAGCTCCATGGTGAAGGCCCCGTCCTCCACCTTGGTGCACGTCTCCGTATACTCCATGTCCACGAAGATGCTCATCGCGAAGTCGCCGAAATCGAGCTCCTGGCTGAACTTCGCCTTGTAGGCGTGGCTCGCGCCGGGCTCGAACTTGTAGGCGAAGTGCACCTCGTCGGCGGCGCCGGCGGGCGCCGCGCCCAAGAACGCCGCCGCCAAGGTCAGACAAACCACCGTCA
>JAOTVO010000297.1 GCA_029863355.1 Candidatus Krumholzibacteriia bacterium | reverse complement strand
GCCCTCCTCCTTGTCCGGCCCCTCGGGCAGGGTCACCGCGCCCTGGCGGACCACCGCGACGCGGTCGGCCCGGTGTGTCTCCAGAGAAGCCGCTACGAACGCCTCGGGGTTGTTCACCGGTTCCATCCCCGCGCGCCGCAGCCACGCTTCGTCCAGTTCCGTGACCATACCGACGCGGTGACGCGCTGTCAAGCCGAGCAGGGACACGGCGGTCTGGTTGTTTAGCTCGTAGTTCTTCCACGCTCCGTCCAGAAACGCCTTCCGCTCCGCGCTGAGCGCGCTCTCCAGACTCGACGAGCCCACCCCCTCCGAGCAGCGCGCGTAGAAGAGGATGGTCGCGCCTTCGCTCGCCGTCCGCGCGCCGTGCCGCAGGGCCTTGTGGGCTTGTACGAGGTTCACGTCGTAAGGCGCACCGCCCGCCGAGAGCACCACCACGGACGCAGCCCTCTCGACGGGAACGCGGAAGACCCGCGCGTACGCTTCGCACGCCCGCGTGTGGGCAACGAGGGGGTCGCCCGCGTTCACGAACAGCAGCCGGCCCGCGGCGTCGGCGAAGAAATTCACCGCGAAGACCCTGCCGCCCAACGCCGCCAGCGTCTCGCACATGTCCTCGTGCACCGGATTGCCCGCCGTGTTGCCGCTGCGGCAAGACGGGTGCAGGCGCGCCGGCCGCTCGCCGACCAGGCTCAGGCGATGGTTGGCCACGATCGACTGGCGGTCGGCGCAGCCCGGAAGCACCAGCTTGCGTCCCCCGCCGAAACCCGCGAAGTAGTGAAAGGACACCGGCGAGAGCAATACCGTGAGCGCCGCTTCCCGCACCAGGCGATTCACGCGCACGGGGCTGCCGCGCCGGGTGAGCAGCAGCGCCGAGAGCGACTCCGCGTCGTCGCAGTCGTGCTCCACGATGTCGACGCCGCGCAGCAGACGGCTCTTGAAGAAGCGCTTCTCCTCCGCGTCGAGCCGGCGGTGGGTTCCGCGCGCAATGAGCACGGTGACGCGCGAGCGCTCGACGCCCAGCCCTTCGAGCTCGGCCACGAGCAGGGGAAGCAGCGTCTCGGTCCCTCCGCCGCGCGTGAGGTCGGCGACGGCGATCGTCACGCGCCCCTCGCGGGGGGCGCGCTCCGCCAGCGGCGGAGAATCCAGTGGGGCGCCGCACGCGCGGCGCAGCTCCTCCCCGGGGTGGTCCACGCCGTTCATTTCGCGGGGAGCAACGTATTGCACGGCGACGTCCGCAGGGAGCGCCAGCGCGCGGGTCTCCTCCCCGTAGCGGAGCTCGACGTTCATGCGCCCGACCCCGCGATGCGCGTGCCCGCGCGGCCCGCGGCGGCCAGCAGCAGATCTTCCGGGCGGGTGATGACGGCCACCCCCGCGCCTCCGCGCCGCCGCACGAAGTCCACGGCGGCTTCCAGTTTCGAGCCCATGCTTCCCGGCGGCAACGTGGCGGCCATGCGCGCGGCCTCGTCGGCGTTCATGCGGGGGATGCGCGCCGCCGCGGGGCTGCCGTAATCGCGGTAGACGGAATCGACGTCCGTAACCAGTATCACGCGCTCGGCCTCGAGTGCGACGGCCAGAACGGCCGTGGCGTAGTCCTTGTCGACCACGGCCTCGACGCCGTCGAGCTTCTCGTCGGCGGCCACCACCGGGATGCCGCCGCCGCCGACCGTCACGACCACCACACCGGCCTCCAGGAGGCGGCGCACCACGCCCTCCTCGACGATGCCCAGCGGCCGCGGGCTGGCCACCACGCGGCGCCAGCCGCGCTGGCTGTCCTCGACCATTTCCCACCCGGTCTCGTTCATGAGTTCCCGCGCCCGCTCCGGCGCGTAGAAAGGACCAATGGGCTTGGTCGGGCGGGCCAGCGCGGGGTCGTCCGGGCTCACCAGGACCTGCGTCACCAGAGTAACGACCTCTCTGGTGATGCCCTCGGCTCTCAGCGCGTTGCGCAGAACCTGCTGGAGCATGTAACCGATGCCGCCCTGCGAGTCCGCCACGCAGATGCCCAGCGGCATGGGGGCGATGGCGTCGCGCACGGCTTCGTTGCGCAGCATGATGTTGCCGACGATGGGACCGTTGCCATGCGTGAGCACCACGTTGCGCCCCGAGCGCACCAGCACCGCGATCTGACGCATGGTGACGCGGGTGATGGCGAACTGCTCGTAGATGGTCCCGGCCTTGCCGGCGGGCAGGATGGCGTTGCCGCCGAGCGCGATGACATCCAGATTGTGCATGCCGCCTCCGCTCCGCGCGCTCAGAGCACGCGCGCCATCTTTTCCAGTGCCCGCCGGATGTTCTCCTGGGAGTTTGCGTAGGAAAGACGGATGAAGCCCTCGCCGTACTCGCCGAACGACGTGCCCGACAACACCGCCACGCCCGCTTCGTTCATCAGGCGCTCCTCGAGCTGCTTCGACTTTATGCCCGTGCCTTCGGTGTTGGGGAACACGTAGAAGGCCCCCGCCGGCTTGTGGCAGCGGAAACCGGGCAGACCGTTCAGCCCGTCCACGATGAGATCGCGCCGCGCCTTGAACTCCGCGACCATCGCGCGCACGCTCTCCTGCGGCCCCTGGAGCGCCTCGACGCCCGCGATCTGCGTGAAGCTGCAGGTGCAGCTCGCCGAGTTGGTCATGAGTTTCGCCACCTTCGTGGCCAGCGCGGGCGGCATGACGCCGAAACCGAGGCGCCAACCGGTCATCGCGTACGTCTTCGAGTGGCCGTCGACGATGATGGTGCGCTCGGGCATGCCGTCGAACGTATAGATCGACTCGTGGGCCCCCTCGTAGATGATCTTCGAGTAGATCTCGTCGGCAAGGACGTAGAAGTCGTGCTTGTTCGCCAGCTCCGCGATGCGGGCCAGCACGTCGCGCGACAGCACGCCCCCGGTCGGGTTGTGCGGCGAGTTGATGATCACCAGCTTGGTCTTGCTGGTGACGAGGCTGGCGAAGTCGTCGGGATCGAAGCTGAACCCGCGCTCCTCGCGCAGGCGCACGGGCACGCGCTTGGCCCCGATGTAGTCCACCATGCTCTCGTAGATGGGGAACCCCGGGTTGGGATAGATCACTTCATCGCCGGGGTCGACCAGCGCGAGCGCGGTGAAGAAGATGATCGGCTTCGCACCCGGCGTCACGACGATCTGGTCGGGGCTCACCTCGACGCCGCGGTCCCGGCTGATGTACTGCGCGAAGGCCTCGCGCACCGGCGGCATGCCCGCCGAGGGGCCGTAGTGCGTATAGCCCCCGCGCAGCGCTTCCACCGCCTTGTCCTTGATGTTCTGTGGGGTGTCGAAATCGGGCTCGCCGATCTCCAGGTGGATGATCTCCTGTCCCTTGGCCTCCAGCGCCTTGGCCCTGGCAAGGACCTCGAAGGCGGTCTCGGTGCCCAGGTGGCTCATGCGTGCAGCAAACTTCATA
>JAOTVO010000296.1 GCA_029863355.1 Candidatus Krumholzibacteriia bacterium | reverse complement strand
GTCGAACTGGCGGAAGTCCACCTTGGCCAGCGTGAAGTAGGCGTCGGGCATGCCCGGGTCGAGCTCGATGGCGCGCCGCAGCCGGCTCTCGGCCTCCTCCAGATTGCCGGCCTGGACCGCGGATACCGCCGCGGCGTACTCGAGCTGGGCGGGGAGCACCAAGCTCGTGGCACCCCACTGCAGCTGCCAGCGTTCGTAGTGGGCAAGGTTTTCCCTTACGTCCGCGGCGGCGGCGCAAGGCGGCGCCGAGGGGAGGGTGATTGCCCAGAATGTGCAGATTGCAAGCGTAGAACGAGCGAACCGGTTCACCGACCGTGACCTCCGTTGCGCGGGGCGCGCAGAAGCTTTTGAGACCCCGTCACTTAGCTCTATAAGTCCTTTGAAAGTAACAGCTTGGGCAAGAAGCATGCCGCCCGGGCGCCGGCCCGCGTCCGGGGCCCGGGCGCCCTCCGGACCCGGACACTTTCGCCCGTGCGGAGCCCGTGTTATAAATGTAGACCCGGTGCGGCCGGGACTGCCCATGGACGAGCCCATCACCACCACCGTGTCCGATCTGCCCGCGCGCGCCGGGGTGCGCGTGCGCCTGCAGGGCTGGGTGCACAACACCCGCTCCGGGGGGCGCATCCGCTTCCTCATCCTGCGCGACGGCACCGGCTACGTGCAGTGCGTGGCGGGCGCGCGCGACGTGTCCGAGGAAGATTTCGAGATCCTCGGCCGCCTCGCGCAGGAGGCCAGCGTGACCGTCACCGGCACGCCGCGCGAAGACGCGCGCTCTCCCGGCGGGGTGGAGCTCACGCTCGATTCCGTGCGCGTCGTCTCCGGAGCCGACGGCTTTCCCATCACACCCAAGGAGCACAGCTCTACATTCCTACTCGACAACCGGCACCTCTGGCTGCGCAGCCGCAAACAGCACGTCGTCCTGCGCGTGCGCCACCACACCGTGCGCGCCATCCGCGACTACCTCGACGGCCACGGCTTTCTCTGCATGGACACGCCCATCTTCACGCCCAACGCGTGCGAGGGGACCAGCACGCTCTTCGAGACCGACTACTTCGGCGACAAGGCATACCTGTCGCAGAGCGGCCAGCTCTACAACGAGGCCACCGCCGCCGCGTTCGGCAAGGTGTACTGCTTCGGGCCCACCTTTCGCGCCGAGAAGTCCAAGACACGCCGTCACCTCACCGAGTTCTGGATGGTCGAGCCCGAGGTCGCGTTCATGGACCTCGACGGGCTCATCGATCTGTGCGAGGACTTCTTCTCGTCCGTCGTCGCTCGCGTGCTCGAGGAGTGCGGCAAGGAGATCGCCGAAGTGCTCGAGCGCGACCTCTCGATGCTCGAGAAGGTTCAGAAGCCCTTTCCCCGGATGCACTTCAAGGAGGCGGCCGCGCACCTCAAGAGCCACGGCGTCGACTTCGACGAGCAGGGAGACTTCGGCGCGACCGACGAGACCATGCTCACCGAGGGAAAGGAGCGGCCCCTCTTCATCCACCACTTCCCGACCGCCGTCAAGGCGTTCTACATGCAGCCCGACGCCGGCGACCCCAAGTACTGCCTCTCCGTGGATCTCCTCGCGCCCGAGGGCTACGGCGAGGTGATCGGCGGCGGCCAGCGCATCCACGACCTCGACCTCCTCGAGCGCCGCATCAAGGAGCACAAGCTGCCGCGCAAGGCCTTCGAGTGGTACCTCGACCTGCGCCGCTACGGGAGCGTGCCCCACTCCGGCTTCGGCCTCGGCGTGGAGCGCACCGTCGCCTACATCTGCGGCCTCAAGCACCTGCGCGAAGCCATCCCCTTCCCGCGCACGCTCAACCGGCTGAACCCGTGAGTTCGACGACCGGCTGGCGACGGCCGGCAAGATCCTTGCGCGCACGGCCGCGCCCGTGCTATGTTCAATGCACCCCCCCCGCCTCCGACTCGCGTCCTTGGGAACACCGTGAGTCCGGCCAGTGCGACGTCCAGGAAATGAGATGATTCCAGGAAGACGTGCGCCGTTCACTCGATACGGCCTGTTGCTGCTGTGTGCGGGATGGCTGGTCTTCGCCGGTCCGTCGTGCGACGAGGAATCGCCCGCGGAGCCGGAAGTGAGCGTGGCGGACGCAGGCGTTATCAGCATGGCACGGCGCCGCTGGGTCGAAGCCAGCCCGCCGCTCGTCCCCATCGTGCCGCCGACGCAGGTCACGCGGCTGGATCCGGCCGACCGCGCCGCGATCGACTGGTACAACCTTGAGCCCCAGCTGGCCACGACGCGGCGCGATCTCGACCCGACAGTGCCGTGGGTGTACAACACCCTGGTCACGGCGCTGGACATCGACCTCGAATCGGCACCGGCCAGCGCGGACACATGGGTCGGGGTCATGCAAGGGTTCCCCGGATCCCCCGGCCGGGATCTCGCGGATCGCCGGTATCTGGTCATCTGGATCAACGACTTCAAGCCCGATCCCAGCGACCGGGGCGGGTTCGTGCACATCGACATCGGGCGCATGGACGAGAACTTCTACGAGCCCGAACAAGGGGAGTTTCAGGACGAGGACCAGGGCCGCGACGGCTTCGTCGTCGCCTGGGACGATAGGGGCCTCGACGGCCTTTTCGACGAGGACGAGCCGGGCTACAACCCCAATCGCAACCCCGACCCCAACGGAGATGACCTCAATCTGAACCGCATCAACGGGCGGTTCAGCAAGGTCAACGGCACCGAAGGCAACCACTCCCACGACACCGAGGACCTCGACCGGAACGGCCAGTTCGACCGGAGCAACGCATATTTCACCTTTACGATCGATCTCGCCAACGACGTGCCGCTCGTCGATATCCGCGCGGCGTATCCGGACTACGACGGATTCAATGACTTTCTTCATCACTTCGACTCATGGCGCATGTACATCTTTGCGCTGAGCCATGCCGTCGTCGTGAGCGACAGCGACCTGCCGAGCTGGTCGGAGGTCCGGCACATCCGCATCTGGTTCGAGGACGTCGGCAGTGTGGTCCCGTCGGACAGCGACGTGGTGACCGCCGTGGGACGCCGCATCCAGATCGCCCAGATGAAGTTCATCGACTGAGTCGATGCCACGCGCAGGAGCGAATCGATGCTGCGGGATTTCTTGCTGCTGCTGGTCTTACTCGCTGGATGCGCCGTGACCTACGAGCGCCCCGATCTCCAACCGGCCCCGGAGCCGTCGGGACTCGACCTGGACGCCACTGTCGAACCATTGGTGCTCAATCGAGGAGATACCCTGTTCGTCCAGCTGACCGTGACGAACAACAGCATCGCCACCATCGTGCAACACTTCGGCAGCGGATGCATCTACGGCTTCGGGCTCTGGGACAGCGAGGGCGAGCTGGTCGCGCCTCCGCCGCCGGTGTGCACCATGAACGCCCCGACCGTGCGATACAAGCCGGGCGGAGTGGTGGTCCGGACCTTCGAGTGG
>JAOTVO010000031.1 GCA_029863355.1 Candidatus Krumholzibacteriia bacterium | reverse complement strand
CAGGACACCGGGGGCGCGGGGGGCGCGGGCGACCGGTAACGATGCTGTCGTACACCCTCCGGCGCGTCGCGCTGCTCGTTCCCACCCTGATCGGTATCACGGTTGTCACGTTCTTCGTCGTGAGCCTGGCGCCGGGCGACCCGGTGGAGATGGTCAACCAGGGCATGATGGACTCGCGCATCTCGCCCGAGTCCTATCAGGCCATGCTGCGCCTCTACGGGCTCGACCAGCCCATCCACGTGCGCTACGCCACCTGGATCCGGCGTCTCGCTACCTTCGACTTCGGCGATTCGTTCCTCGACCACCGCCCCGTGCTGGACAAGATACTGGAGCGGCTGCCCGCCACGCTCTCGCTCAACGCGGCTGCGCTCCTGTTGGCGCTGGTCCTGGCCATGCCTCTCGGCCTGTGGTCGGCGATGAAGCAGAACACGGCGTTCGACAAGCTGAGCGGAACCGCCCTCTACATGCTCTACTCGCTGCCCGAGTTCTGGGTGGCCCTGCTCCTCATCGCGTTCTTCGGAGTGAAGCTCGATCTCCTGCCCATCCATGGCATGGAGTCGATGGGGGCGCGCGAGCTCGGTTTCCTGCCCCGGCTCTGGGACCGCGCGTTGCACATGGTCCTGCCCACCATCTGCCTGAGCTACGGCTCGCTGGCGTTCCTCTCCCGCTTCGTGCGGGGATCGACCCTGGAGGTGATCCGGCAGGACTACATCCGCACGGCGCGCGCCAAGGGCCTGGAGGAGAAGCGGATCGTCTACCGCCACGTGTTCAAGAACACCCTCATCCCCGTCATCACGCTCCTGGGCCTGCTCCTGCCGGCGCTCTTCAGCGGAAGCGTCATCCTCGAGTACATCTTCGGCTGGCCGGGCATCGGCGAGCTGTTCTTCGACTCCGTCCTGGCCCGTGACTACCCCGTGGTCATGGGACTGAGCTTCATTAGTGCAGTGCTCGTCCTCGCGAGCACACTCATCGCCGACCTCCTCTACGCGTGGGCGGATCCGCGTGTGACCTACCGGTAGCCATGGCCGAGCGCGTGCACCGCATGCTCGAACACGTCCCGGAGGATTCGGACACCGGCCGCGGGCAGGACTTCCCGCGCATCGTGTGGCGCCGCGTGCGGCGCGACCGCTTCGCCGTGGCCGGCCTGGTGGCTATCGTACTGTTCTTCCTCGTGTCCTACCTCGCACCGGTGCTGGCGAACAACAAGCCCATCATCATGCGCTGGGACGGGCGGCTCTACTATCCGGCGGTGGCCGAGCTGGCGCCGGTACGTTGGCTGGTCAAGTACCCCGAGCTCTTCACGTTCGACTTCAACGAGTACAGGCGCGACCGCTCGGTGGCCCTGCTCATGCCGCCCATCCCCTACTCCCCCGTGTCCAGCGAGCTGGAGAGCCGTCTGCTCCCCCCCAACAACCGCCACCTCCTGGGCACCGACGAGCTGGGGCGCGACGTGCTCGCGCGCATGATCCACGGGGCGGGGATCTCGCTCAAGGTGGGCTTCGTGGCGGTGGGAATATCGCTCTTCATCGGCCTCTTCGTGGGGGCGCTGGCCGGCTACTACGGGGGCGTGGCGGACGTGCTCCTCTCGCGCCTCATCGAGGTCGTCATCTGCTTCCCCTTCCTCTTCCTCATTCTCGCCGTCATTGCGTTCCTGCCGCCGAGCATCTACAACATCATGATCGTAATCGGCATCACGCGGTGGACGGACATCGCGCGCTACACGCGCGGCGAGTTCATCCGGCTCAAGGCGCGCGAGTTCACCGACGCGGCTCGCGCGCTGGGCGTGAGCGATCGCACCATCATCTTCCGGCACATCCTGCCCAACTCGCTGGCGCCCGCGTTGGTCACCGCGACCTTCGGCATCGCCAACGCGATCCTGATCGAGTCGGCCCTGTCTTTCCTCAGCCTCGGCGTGCAGCCGCCGACGCCGAGCTGGGGCGGTATCCTCGCCAGCTTCCGGCAGCAGGACTTCGCGTGGTGGCTCACCGTGTTTCCCGGCTTCGCGATCTTCGCGACCGTCACGGCCTACAATCTGCTCGGAGAGGGCCTGCGCGACGCGAGCGATCCGCGCGTGGCGCTGGGCGAAGAGGCGCAGACCTAGCGTCCGCTTCCTCGCCGCGGGGGGCGCTGGCAACGAGGGCAGAAGTGGGTCCCGCGGCCGGCGACGACGGTGCGCCGGATGCGTGCGCCGCAACGCGGACACGCCTCGCCCCCGCGGCCGTACACGGCGAGACGGCGCTGGAAGCGGCCGCCCGAGCCGTCGACGCGGCGGTAGTCGCGCAGCGTCGTGCCGCCCGCGCGGATGGCCCGCGCGAGCACGTCGCGCGCGGCCTCCAGGAGCGCTCCCGCGCGGAGCCCGGCGCGCGCACCGGGCGTGAGCGGGTGCATGCGGGCCCGGTGCAGCGCTTCGTCGGCGTAGATGTTGCCGATCCCGGAGATCAAGCGCTGGTCCAAGAGGAGCGCCTTGACCGGTGCCCTGCGGCCGGCCAGGCGCACGGCCAGCGTGCCGGCGTCCATCTGGAAGGGGTCGGGCGCGATGCCCAGGGCGGCGATCACTCGAGCGGAGGGACCGATGTGGAAGAACCCGAAGCGGCGCGCGTCGTGGTAGCGCAGCTCGGTGCCGTCCTCGAAGACGATGCGCGCGTGGAGGTGCCGCTCCCGCGCGGCACCCGCCGGCACGATGGCGAAGCGCCCCGTCATCCCCAGGTGCACGGCCAGTAGGCGGTCGTCGCCTCGCGCGCCGTCGATCCGGAACAGGATTGCCTTGCCCAGGCGCTCCACGGCGCGCACGCGCCCACCCCGGAGCCAGTCCACGCGGTGGCTTCGGCTCCGGTAGAGGTCCGGGGCGGTCAGCCGGGCCCGGACGACCCGGCGGCCGGGCACCGCGCCGGCCAGGGCGCGGACGATCGTCTCGACTTCGGGAAGCTCGGGCATGGGACAGCCGGCCCGTCGCGCCGGGAGTCCTCTCGGGGCGGCACGGCCGGAATCTCGTCCACCATGGTAGCATGGTGACACGGCCCCACCCCGGGGTATAGAATACAACGGTTCCACTATTCGGGTCGGGCGCCGGAGCGCCCCGCCCTGCCGGGAAGGGCACATGAGCCGCAACCTCCGCCAGATCCTCTATGACGATGTGCTGCCGCGCGTGCAGAAGCCGGGTCAGTACGCCGGCGGCGAGCGCAACACCGTGGTCAAGGACGCGGCCGGGGTCGACCTGCGCGTCGCCCTCGCCTTCCCCGACACCTACGCCGTGGGCATGTCGCACCTCGGCCTCAAGATTCTCTACCACCTGCTCAACGCGCGCGCCGACATCGCCGCCGAACGCGTCTTCGCGCCGTGGATCGACATGGAGGCGGAGCTGCGCGCGCGCGGGCTGCCGCTCTATACGCTGGAGACGTTCACGCCGCTCTCCGAGTTCGACGTGATCGGTTTCTCCATGCAGTACGAGCTGGGTTACACCAACCTGCTCAACATGCTCGAGCTTTCCGGCATTCCGGCGCGCACCGAGGCGCGTTCCACGGGCGACCCCGTGATCCTGGGCGGCGGCTCGATCTCGCTCGCCATGGAGCCCGTGGCCCCCTTCTTTGACGCCATCCTCGTGGGCGACGCCGAAGACGTACTCGACGCGATCATGGATGCCATCAAGGACTGGCGCCGCAGCGGCCGGCCGCGGCGAGTGCTCCACGAGGCGCTCGCGGCCATACCGGGCATGTATGTGCCCTCCCTTTACCGGGTGTTCTACCACGCCGACGGCACCGTCGCGCGCATCGAGAACGACCCCCAGGCGCCCGCGTGGGTGGTCAAGACGACGGTCGCCGACCTGGAGAACGCCCCCTTCCCGACGCGCCCGGTGGTGCCCAACGTCGAGGTGATCCACGATCGCATCAACATCGAGATCATGCGCGGGTGTCCGAACCAGTGCCGCTTCTGCCAGGCCGTGCAGCACTACCGGCCGCTGAAGATGCGCTCCATTGCCAAGGTGCTGGAGCTGGCGGAGGCGACCTACCGCGAGACCGGCTACGAGGAGATCAGCCTCACCAGCCTGTCCACCGCCGACTATCCCGGCATTCTCGACCTCCTCGAGGCGATCGCCGCGCGCTTCGGCCGGCGGCGGGTCAACGTGTCCCTGCCCTCCCTGCGCGTCGGTCCGGAGCTGGCGCGTCTGCCCGGGCTGACCAGCACGGTGCGCAAGTCGGGCCTGACCATGGCCCCGGAGGTGGCGACCGACCGCCTGCGCGAGGTGATCCGCAAGCCCATAAAGAACGCCGACCTGATGGCGGGCTGCCGTGCGGCATACGAGGCGGGCTACCGCCTGATCAAGATGTACTTCCTCATCGGCGCCCCCACCGAGCGCGAGGAGGACCTGCGCGGAATAGTCGAGCTGATCGACGAGGCGAGCGTGCTGCGCAAGCGCGTCGCCGGCAAGCGCGCGCAGATCAACGCCTCCCTCTCATCCCACATTCCCAAGCCGCACACGCCGTTCCAGTGGGAGGCGATGGACGACCGCGACCAGCTCCGCGCCAAGCAGCGTTACGTCCTCTCGCTCAAGCGTTCCGGCTTCCTGCGCCTCAAGTTTCACGACGTCGACGTGAGCTACCTCGAGTCTGTGTTTTCGCGCGGCGATCGCCGCCTGCACGAGACGCTGCTCAAAGCGCGCGAAATGGGTCTGCGCATGGACGCGTGGACGGAGTGCTTCGACATGCGGAAGTGGGACGAGGTCTTCCAGGAAGCGGGCGTCGACCCGGACTGGTACGCGCTGAGGCGTCGCGCGACCGACGAGATTCTCCCCTGGGACATGATCGGACTCAAGATCCCCGCCGCCCACCTGGTCAAGGAAATGAGCCGCGCCCACGCGGCGGGCTGACGGGCGCGGCGCGGCACGCCCACCCTCAAACACGGCGACGCTCCCGGCCACGCCGTGGCCGGGAGCGTCCACCATGCCAACGCGCTCGCGAGGAGCGGACGTTCGCGCGCTACTTCTGGCGCGTGTAGGTGATCTCCATCATCTTGTACTCCTTGCCGTCGGGGCCGGATTCGTGCCACTCGAAGACGAAGGAGTCGTCGTTGACGGGCCGGATAACGTTGCGGAACTTGCTCATTCCGCCCGTCATCGCGTTGAAGTGCTCGCCGGAGAGACTCCAACCGTCCTTGCTGCAGCTCCCCATGGCGGTGGTGACAGCGGTGCTCATATTGTCGATCCACGTGGAGACGTACTGCTCGCTACCGTTGTCGTAGGCCATAAGACCGATCCCCTCGAACGGCATGCCTTCGAAGGAGCTCGTGGTCGTCTCCCTGAGGAAGCGGCCACCCAGGATCATCTCGCCGCTGCGCGTGCCCGTGAACTCCTCGGGCGGGGCGCCGGGAGCCATCCAGGACTTGCCCACGAACGTATACTTGCCGGCGAGCTTGGCCAGATGGCCGTGGTGCTCGCCGGGTGTCATCATCTTCATCATCGCCTGCTGCATCTCGGGCGACATGCCGCCCTCCTGCGCCACCGCGCCGGTCGCAAGGGCGATCGTCACGGCGATCACGAGCATCCGCTTCATATAAGGAGCCTCCGGGTTCGGGTGTGCGTTGCGCAGAAGCCGGTCGGATCCGGCCGCGCCCGTGGGTTTCGGGGGCGCAGGTGAGAGGCTAGCACGCCGGGCCACTCGCCTCAAGGCGTCCACCCCCTTTTTGGCTGACCGCCTCCGGGGCGCTGTGCTAACCTCCTACAGCGGAGCACGATACCGGTGCTTTCCGGGAAAGGAGACCCGTTGATCTCGAAGCGTGCCGGCGGCGCAGACGCGCCCGTGAAGAGACCCCCCGACGAGACGACGCGCCTGGTCATGTGGACCCTCGGCGCGGTCGTGGTGTCGCTCGCGCTCGGCGTCGGGGCCCTCACCCCCCTGCTCGCGACGGCGCCGTTCGCGTACGCCGCCTACCGGCGCAGCGCCTTCGACGCCACGCGCGCCCGCGCGCTGGCGTGGCGCTGGTCGCTCGCGCTCCTGCTCATCATGCTCGCCGCGGCGGCGTTCGTGCTCGACCGCGCGTGGGAAAGCGTAGCCTTCGGATCGGCGACGCTCTCGGGAGCGCGCGCGTGGCTCTCCGGCGACGCGACGGCGCCGTGGAGTGCGCTCGGCATGCTCGCGGCGGCCGCCGCCTTCGCCGCGGCGTCTCTCGTCTCGGGGGGGATACTGGGGGCGGTCGTGCTGGCCGGGGTGGTTTGCGCTGCGGCCGCCTCGGCGTCCGCGGTCTTCGAGAACGGCTCCAACATCCTGCAGTCCGCGCTCATCGCGCTGGCGCCGTGGCAGTGGGCCTTCCTGCTCGGCCTGTGGCTGCTCTTCGCTCCCCTCGCCGCCTTCGCGCGCGCCCGCGTGCTGCGGCGCCCGGGGGCCGACTTCGCGATGGAAACGCACCGGCGCGACTTGCTGTGGGGCGCCGGCCTCGTGCTGGCGGCCGTTCTCCTGCGCCTGACGCTGGCCGGCGGCTGGAGCGCGCTCGCGCGCGCGTGGACCTCGACTTGACGGCCTCCACCGGACCTGGTCAGCAGCGCGAGAAGCCGCACCCCCGGCACACGACGCACCCGCTCTCGTACTCGAGCATGCTGCCGCACTCGGCGCACGTGCCGGCCAGCCGTTCCGCGCGCCCCCCCACCTCCGCCTCGCTCGAAGGCTCGATCCCGTTCGGATGCTGGTCGAGGTAGCGCGCCAGGGCCTGCCCGATCCCGTCCGCACACGAGAACACCTTCTCCCCCTGGTTCCACGCCGGCGACGGACAGCGCACGCCGCGCAGCTGCTTGGCCACCGCGCGGGGGTCCACGCCGGCGCGAAGGGCGAGTGAGATCAGGCGTCCGATGGCCTCGGTCTGCGACGCGGCGCATCCACCAGCCTTGCCGATCTGGGCGAAGAGCTCGAAGGGGCCTCCGCTGCCGTTCTCGTTGATGGTCACGTAGAGATTCCCGCAGCCGGTTCCGATGCGCTGCGTAACGCCGCTCATCACCTCGGGGCGAGGCCGCGGGCGTTTGCGCTTGGCGCGACCGCTCTCGGGTTTCTCCTCGGTGCGGCCCGTGCTCAGCACCTGCCCATCGCGGCTGCCGTCGCGATAGATGGTCACGCCCTTGCATTCCAGCTCGTAAGCGAGGCGGAACGACTCGGCGACGTCCCCGCGTGTCGCCTCGCGCGCGAAGTTCACGGTCTTGGAGACGGCGTTGTCGGTGTACTTCTGGAACGCCGCCTGGATGCGAACGTGCGCCTGGGGCGAGATGTCGTGCGCCGTTTTGAACACCTCGCGCCAGCGCGGGGGCACCTCCTCGATGTGCTGCACGCTGCCCTCGCGGGCCACGCGACGGATCAGCGCCTCCGAGTAGAAGCCCTCCCGTCGGGCCACCTGCTCGAAGGTCGCGTTGATGTCGATGAGCTCCTCGCCGTCGAGGACGCGCCGGACGAAGGCGATGGCGAAGAGGGGCTCCACGCCGCTGGTGGTGTCCGCGATGATGCTGATGGATCCGGTGGGCGCGATGGTGGTCACCGTGGCGTTGCGCAGCGGGCGCTCCCCGCGGTCGGCGAAGACGCTGTGCGCGAAGTTGGGGAAGGCGCCGCGCTCCTCGGCCAGCCCGTGCGACGCCTTCCGCGCCGCGCGCTGCACGGTCGCCATCACGTCCTCGGCGACGGCCGCGGCCTCCTCGTGGTCGTAGGGCACGCCCATTCGGATGAGTAGTTCGGCGAAGCCCATCACGCCCAGGCCGATCTTTCGGTTGGCGCGCGTGAGTTCTTGGATCTGCGCCAGCGGGTAGCGATTCATGTCGATCACGTCGTCGAGGAAGCGTACGGACAGCCGCACCGCCTCTTCGAGCGCGGCGCGGTCCAGGGTGCCCTCGCCCACCTCGCCCCGCACGAAGCGCGCGAGGTTGACCGACCCCAGGTTGCACGACTCGTAGGGCATCAGCGGTTGCTCGCCGCAGGGGTTGGTGCTCTCTATGGCTCCCAGTCGCGGGGTGGGGTTGAACTGGTTGACGCGGTCGATGAAGACGACGCCGGGCTCGCCCGTGCGCCACGCGCAGTCCACCATCAGGTCGAAGACATCGGTCGCTGCCAGGCTTCCTGTCACATCGCCCGAGCGCGGATTGACCAGCTCGTACTCGCCGCCGCCGGCGAGCGCCTCCATGAAGCGGTCGGTGACGGCGACCGAGATGTTGAAGTTGTTGAGGCGGTCGGTCCGCTCCTTGGCGCGGATGAAGTCGAGCACGTCGGGATGGTCGACGCGCAGGATGGCCATGTTGGCCCCGCGCCGCCGCCCGCCCTGCTTGACCGTCTCGGTGGCGGCGTCGAAGACGCTCATGAACGAGAGCGGGCCGCTGGAGACGCCGTGCGTGCTGGCCACGACGTCGTTCTGCGGGCGGACACGCGAGAAAGAGAACCCGGTGCCACCGCCGCTCTTGTGGATGAGCGCGGTGTGCTTGATCGACTCGAAGATCCCGTCCATCGAATCCTCGACGGGGAGCACGAAGCACGCCGAGAGCTGCTGGATGTCCGTGCCGGCGTTCATTAGAGTAGGCGAGTTGGGAAGGAACTCAAGGCGCGCCATCAACCCGTGGAACGCCTCCTCCCATCGGCGCCGGGTGGGCTCGTCGGCGCCGTAGAGCAGCTCGCCGCGGGAGATGTTGTGCGCCACGCGGCGGAACATCTGCTCCGGCGTCTCCGCCGGCCTGCTCTCCTCGTCCTTGAGCAGGTAGCGCTTCTCGAGCACCCGGTACGCGTTCTCGGACAGCCGGAGGGCTCCCTCTCTCACACTCGCCTCCATCGGGTGCTCCTTTCACGCCGGAGGATTCTCATTCTGCAAGGCTCGCTCGCCCCGCGAAGAGCGGGGCGATTCGCACACAACATCTCGTGCGCAATGATATTTTCATCCCCATATCTTGTGCTGTCAATCCCCAAACCGATCCGGCGCACGAAAGTTGCGGAGCGAGTCGGAACTCGTTTCCGGGCAGCCGGTTGTCCGGGCGGCCCGAAGCCGGGGCCGGCCGGGGCCCGGATTGCCCCGCTTCTTGCTTCCGAGTCGATGTTCGGCACGTTCAGAGGACTCTCACGTACCAGGTAGGGATCTCTATGCTGCACATGCGGATCATTTCGGGCTCGTCCAAGGGGCGGACCATCGCTCTGAACGAGAGCAACCTCCCCCTCACCATCGGGCGCGACCCCGAGAACCGGGTGTCTCTCGACCACACGGCGATCTCGCGCTTCCACTGCCGCATCATCTCCGAGGGCGGGAGCTACTGCGTCGAGGACCTCGGCAGCACCAACGGCACTTATCTCAACGGCCGGCGCGTGTCCAAGGAGCGACTGAGTCCGGGAGACGAGATCATCATCGCCAACGTCGGCATCATCATGGAAGCGTCTCCGGTCTCGATCTACCAGACCCACGCCCCCCTCGACGTCAGCGTCTCCATCGATTTCCGCGCGCGCGGCGACAACGCGCTCACGCTCACCAACTCGACGGAATCGATCGGGACCACCGAGTTCCTCGAGGGCTTCGCCCAGGACAAGGACTCGCGTTCATACCGGGCGCTTGAGATCCTGCACAAGGCCGACCGCACCTTCCGGGACATGGAGGATCTCAAGCAGTTGCTGGAGAACCTCCTCGACCTGATCATGGACAGCGTGCCCGCCTGGAGGGGCTACATCTTCCTCATCCAGCGCGACACGGGCAACCTGGTGCCGTACGTCCGCCGTCCACTGGAGGACGCGGGCGACGACGCCGAGATCGTGGTGAGCCAGACGATCCTGCAGACCGCCGTTCGGCAGCGCGCGTCGATCATCTCCAGCGACGCACTGATCGACGAGCGCTTCATCCACTCTCGCAGCGTGGCCGATTCGGCCGTGCGCAGCGCGATGTGCGCGCCGCTGATCAACCGGAGCAAGGTGCTCGGCATCGTCTACGTGGATTCACACAAGGCCAACCTGTTCACGCGCGAGGACCTGGCCCTGTTCTCGGCGCTGGCGCTCAAGGCGGGCATCGCCGTGGACAACGCGCGGCTCTACGACGACCTGCGCAGCCTCTTCTACAATACGGTGGAGACGCTGGTGCGCACGATTCAGGCCAAGGATCCCTACACGAGCGGCCACTCGACCCGCGTGAGCCGCTACGCCCTCTTGGTGGCCGAGAAGCTCCGCCTCAGCACCAAGGACAAGCACCAGCTCTACCTCGCCTCTATGCTGCACGACATCGGGAAGATCGGCGTCCCCGACGAGCTTTTGAACCGGCCGGGGAAGCTCACCGAAGAGGAGATGGAGCGCGTGCGCAACCACGTGCAGCTGGGCGCGTCGATGATCGAGATGCTCGGGGAGATGCACCCGATCGTGCCGCTGATCCGACACCACCACGAGTGCTACGATGGTACGGGGTATCCCGACGGCCTCAAGGGGGAGGAGATCCCGCTGATCTCCCGCATCGTCGCCGTGGCCGACATGTACGACGCGATGACGTCCGATCGGCCCTACCGTCCGCGGCGAACGCAGCAGGAAGCGATCGCGGAGGTCCAGCAATCGAGCGGGACCAAACTCGACCCCCGCGTCGCCGAGGCGTTTCTCGCTGTGCTCAAGGAGATCTCGCCCCAGGAGAGCGAGCACACGCGTGTGGTCGAGGCGACGACTACCTGATCCCCAGTTCGGCGAAGCGCGCCGGACCGCGCCCCCGCATCGACGCCACGCGTAGCCGCACCGAGTGCGCGCCGCGCAGCTCGGGCACCTCGATGAGTTGCTCGCCCGACGTCGCTTCCAGGTCCACTTCCGCCACCGTTTTACCGTCTGCCTCGACGGCGAGGCGCTCGGGTTGCCCGGCCTCCGTCAGGCGAACGCGCAAAAGCCCCGCCTCGATGCCCAGCGGCGCCGGGATCTCGATCCACGAGCCCTTCCCGGACGCCCCCTCCCACGCCGTGGCCGTGTCTCCGTCGAAGCAATACCAGACGAGCGCGGGATCCGAGGAGGCGCCGTTGAGCGCCACGCGGTCGTCGCGCTCCGCGATGAGGAGCGTGAAATCGCGGCCCTGCACGAATTCGCGCACGCTGGCGTCGTGCATGTACACGCGCAGGTCCCACAGCCCGTCGCCGTCGATCTCGGCCCGCGCGGCGGAATCGGGGACGGCGTCGGCGAAGTACCAGTGCCACGCGACCTGATCGGGCACCCCGGTAGCCACGCCCTGCGCGATCAGCACGCCTCCCCGCCGACCGTCGCGTGCGCGGTAGGAGATCGCGCCGGCACGCCGGTACTGGACCTGGGCAGGAAAGGGCCCGTAGTGAACGACGGTCAGTCCCGCGCGCGCGAACGCCGCGGCCATGGGCACGCCACCCGGCGCCACCTTCGCGGCTGCCGGCTGGTCTGCAGTCTTCGTCTCGCCTTCCGCCTCGCCCCCGCCCTTGCCGCACGCGACGAGCGCGAGCGCCGATGCGAGGACGAGCGGCCTCAACCCGCTGGTCCTGGTCATTCGATCACCCTATGACGGTTGGAGAAGGGGCGATTATGCAGCGGCCCGGCCGACCCTGTCAAGGGGGCGTCATCGTGACGGGCGCGGTGACGCCCCCGCCGCCGGCGCCGGGGCGGAGCGGTTATAGAGAAGGTAGACGACGTTGGAGAAGCAGTCCGCCCCGGACAGGGTGAGCGCGTACGGATCGCCCGCAAAGCCCCAGAGGAATTGGCGCACCGGCGCCGAATTCACCACGAGGGTCAGGTCGGCCAGGGTCCACCGGTCGGCGAGTATGCTGGCGGCGGCGTAGAGGTTCACGCCCACGGGTTTCGCGGCTCCGTCCATGTCGAGCGTGATCGACGTCACGGAACCGGCGCAGAACTGAACCGGCGAGTCGCCCGGGTCGAGTACCCAGTGCGGGTCGTTCCATATCGGCTCCGATCCGTCGGGCACGTGGTAGAACTGCGTCGTGGCCGACGAGAAGGACAGCCCCGGAATCAGCGTGGAAGCGATCAGGTCCAGGTATACCGCCCCGCCCAGGCCGATGGCGAGCACGTCGGCCCCGCTGCCCGCGATGACCTGCGCGCGGGCCGGTTGTCCGCCACCCCAGTTCGAGCGGGTCGTGCCCATGTCGCCGGCGACCATGATCACGTCGAACACGCTCATATCGCGCGTGTCGAGCTCGTCTTCGCCGAGCACGGCGACGCCACTGTACTCGATCTCGTCGGCGTGGAAGGCGATGTACTCCAGGTAATGCGCGGCGTACAGTCCCGTCGCCGTCACGTAGGCGAGGCGCTGGGCAAAAAAGGGCGTGGGCGCGCTATCCCCGCCGTCCAGCGGGCTGGTGACGGTGAAGTAGCCCGAGCGCGCCGCGCGCGGCAGTTCGACGACAATGCGATCCCAAACGGAGGAGACGATCCGGCATTGCAAGGCTCCCAGGTACGCCTGGATGCCGGGGAAGTCGAGGTTCTCGCCGGTGATCGCGACCAGGTCGCCGGGCGGCGCGGCCGGGGGATCGAACTCGTCGACCACGGTCTGGCCGCCGCTGCTCACCACGTAGCCGGGCTGCGCGGGCGCGTAGGTGCCCAGCGCGTACGCCGTGCGCGGGGCGACGCGGAAGTAGTGTGCGCCGGGAGCGACGGACGTCTTCAAGGTCGTGTCCGGAAGCGAGGTGTCCCACTCGATGGTGCCGAAGTCGGCCGTCGCGCTGGCCTGCACCCGATAGAACGTGGCCGCCGGCGCCCCGTCCCAATAGAGCTCGAAGGTCTCGCCCTCCAGGATGATCGCCGGCGTGACGGTGAGCGCGGAGACGACGAAGTCGTACACGTCGACGTTGGCGACGGTGGTGCGATTGGCGGCCACGTCGACGTCGGTGTTCACGCCGTGGTGCGTCATAAGACCGCCCTCGAAGAGCTCCACGCTGACGCGCTTTCCGTTCTCCGCGGTGCAACTGACGTTGATGCTCACGTCCGCCACGACGCCGGATATCGCCACGCCCTTCACGGCCTCCGGCGTCCCGCTGGCATGGAACACCCGCACCACCACCGAGTCGGCGGCGTTGATGCCGGCCGGGCCGGCAGCGCGCGAGAAGGACAGCGACACGCCCGGCTCGATTCCGCCGTCGGGTCCGCTGGCGGAATCGCAGCCGCCGAGTGCCACCAGAGCGGCCAGCGCCACCGACACGGCCGCCGCCAGAACGGGTTTGCGGGCGTTGCTTTTCATCGGACCGTCACCCCCACGCTGACCGTGCCCGTGTCGCGCGGCGCGGGATCGTCGCCTTTCTCCGCAGCGAGCGCGCCGGCCACCAGCAACGCAGTGGCGATGCCCGCGTACAGCCACCACTGTTTGTAGATGGGCTTGCCGCCTTCGGTGGACGCCAGCGCGGGCGCCGCCTGCTCGTCCTGTTCGGTCTTGGGCGCCGCCTTGATGCGGCTCTCGGCATAGGCGTCGCGCGCGTCGCGGTACGCGACGACGACCTCCTCGCGGAACACCGTGGGATCCGGGCCCGTGTAGTCCGGCGCCTCGATCAAGAGCTGCAGGAAGATCTCGCTCCCGCGTTCGCTGGCCCCGGAGAGTACGTGGGAAGCGGCGAGGAACTCGCGCGCGTTGCGCGCGTCCTGGGCGGACAGGTCCTTGCGCGTGAGGTACTTCTCCAGGGCGGCGATGGCCTCGGTGTACTTGCCGCGGAAGTAGTGCTTGTACTGGATTTGCTTGAGGTCGTCGGCCGGCGAGCCCGCCGCGCAGGGGATCGCCCCCGCGCCGAGCTGCACGACGAGGAGCGCGATCGTCACCAATCCCGCGACGCCGCGGCTCCACATGCTGCTTCCGAAATGCGACATGGTCATCATCCTTCGATTGTCACCACGGGCTCCTTGCCCACTTCGTACTCGATCACCGTCTCCCGCCCCGCCTCGACCCGGACGGTCAATTCCTTGCCGCCCTCCTCGCCGCTCAGATGGCAGGAGACCACGTGCTCGCCCGCCGGGATCTTCACGCCGGAGAAGGGCGGCTGCTGTGCGAACGTCTTTCCGTTCACCTGGAGCTCGCCCACCGCACCGAGGAAGTAGACCGACAGGGCGCCGTACGCGAGCGCCGGCGCGCGAATGCGCGTGGTCTCGCCGGCGCGCACGTCGACGACCTTGCTCCAGCCCACCACCCCGCTGGCCAGCTCGGCCCGCAGCGTGTGGCGCCCCGGCGGCAGGTCGAGCGCAAGAGCGTCGGCGCCGCGCTTCTTGATCGCACCGTCGACGTAGATGTCCGCCTTCTCGGGCAGCTTCCACTCCACCTTGCCGTCCGCCCCCTGCGCGGCAGCGGGCGGCTCAACGTGGACGGCGATCGTGCGCTCGGCGCTCGAGGCGCCGTCGCTGGCCACGACCTTCGCCGCGAAATCACCTTCGACATCCCCGGGTGCGCGATAGACGAGTCGGTCGCCTTCGACGCGCATGCCGTCCGGGCCCTCGGCCAGCGCGAAGGTCACGGCCGTGCCGGAGGCCGAAGCGGCCCGCAGGCGACGCGCGGCGGACCGGCCGGCCGTCACGGCGATGTCCTCGACGGGCGCGAATTCGAGCGCCGCGGCCGCCACCTCGACGACCGTCACCGCCTCCGCCGTCGCCCGGCCGTCGTCGGCCGTGAAGGCAATCTCGAAGACGCCGGCTTGCGCCACGCCCACCGGCCACGCGAACTCACCCTTCCCGTTCAGGCGCGCGCCGGAGGGGAGGTCGCGCGCGGCGAAGGTGACGGCGTCGCCGTCGGTGTCGTGGGCGCGCAGGGCGAAGGCCACACGCTCGCCCGCCGCCACGCGCAGCCGTGCGGGCGCCTGCAGCGAGGGCGGATGGTTGCCGACGGCGAGAAAGTCGACGCGGGGCAGCCACCCCTTCTCCATGCCCGCGTACGCCGCCGCCGCCAGCGTGCAGAGGACGAGCGCCGTGGTCCAGGCGCGGCGCACCCCGCGGCCGCGCGCCGGGCCCGCCGCGCGCACGCG